>CAYJBC010000017.1:0-18861 GCA_964368535.1 uncultured Muribaculaceae bacterium | reverse complement strand
ACGCCAGATTGTGGCTCTGGTACTCGCGGGTTCGATTCCCGTAGATCGCCCCATTTTAAAAATTAAGTTGATAGATTAATTTCTACCAACTTTTTATTTGTTTTTATTTATTCTTTTTTTTAAAATATTTGTTTTCTAATACATAATCTACTAATACTTTTTTAAACTTTCTATTATCATATTTTTTTACAACACAAATCTGTTCAAGGTATTCATTACCTGCTGAATATCCTATTAAACTATCATCTTCGTATACAGCTACAATACATTTAAAATCTTTCAAATCTTTTTTTAGTAGTTCTAATACTTTATCCTTATATTTGTCGCTTGGAGTTATTCTATCATAATTATCAATACATAATCTATATAATTCTTCAGTAATTTCTGAATTTATATTTCCATTTGTATATACCACATATTTATTTTTCATATAATAATCACCTGTTTATATTATATCATCTATTTATTATCAAAGCATGGTATAATATTAATATATAAGAAAGGAACTAATTATGATTGATTTTAATAATGCTCTTATAGAATTTAAAACTTATATTAGTGAATATGATATTAACAACATAAGTACTCAAAGTAAAATAACTCATACATATCATGTTATGAATGACTCTGAAAAATTAGCTGTGGCACTTAAATTAAATAATGATGATGTCAAACTTGCAAAATTAATTGGTTTATTGCATGATATTGGCAGATTTGATGAAATTAAAATACTAGGTCAAATGGATGCAAGTAGATTTAACCATGCTGAACATGGTATTGAAATTTTATTTAATAATAACTTTATCAGAAAATTTACTCCAACAAATGAGTTTGATGAAATTATAAAATTTTCTATTTTAAATCATAATAAATTTGAAATTGAAGAAACAAATGATGATAGAAAATTATTATTTGCAAAAATTATTCGAGATGCTGACAAATTAGATAATTTTAGAGTGAAAAGTACTAATGATAAATTATCTATGAGTCCAAAACTTATAGATAGTGTTTTAGAACAAGATGTAATTTCAGAAGATGTTTTAAAAACATTTTACAGTAAATCTACTATATTAACCTCTGATAGAAAAACTGCACTAGATATTTGGATATCATATTTAGCATTTATTTTTGATTTTAATTATAAATACCCAGTAGAAATAATAAAAGAAAAAGGTTACATTGATACTATAATTGATAGAATTGATTACAAAAATATCAAAACAAAATCTGAAATAGAAAGAATGCGATTATTTATTCATAATTATATTGAAAAATTCATAGAAAAAAATTCATAAAAGGCTTGCTTTTATCAAATATTCGAGCTATACTTTGTTTAAAGGAAGTTAGCAACTTCACCTAAAATTGACCCATTATAAAAATAAAGTTGATAGATTAATTTCCATCAACTTTTTTATTTATTTGCTTCAAAAAATTCAAAATACAATTTAACGTTATGCAATTCTTTCCAATCTTTAGTTATAACTGGTATACTGTCTAAATCATAAATAAGTGCATCTTTAATACTTAATAAAAATGGTGAATGTGTTGCTAATATAATTTGACAATTATAAAATCTTGCCGATTCTTCTAAATACTCTTTTAATTTTATTTGATTTTCTGCTGACAAACTATTTTCAGGTTCATCCAAAATATATATCCCATTTTCCTTTATCTCTTTTTGCCAGTACATTAAAGCTGATTCTCCATTAGAGTTTTCTGGTATATTATTATTTGCTAATCTTCTTCTTGTATATTCTGACATTGTAAATTTTCTTGAATCAACGATTTTTTTTAATTCTTCATATTCAAAATTATTACTTTTGAAATCTCCGTATTTACTATTTAACCATTCATTTTTTAACTCTTCTTTTCTTGTACTGACTCCACTATTAAGACTTCTAATATTAAGCATGTATTCGAAAACATCATCGCTTGTTATCATATTTATTTCATTTAAATTATTTTTATTTAATTTGTAATCAATTTTATTAACATAATTATTGAAAAATATACCTTTATCAAAATTGTTATGTTTATTTGATTTTACAGCACTTGCAATTAAATTAAGTAATGTTGATTTTCCTGAACCATTACCTCCGTAGATTATGGTAACTTCAGAAAACTTTAAATTACTTACTTGTTTAGGCGGAAATATGTCGAGCGGATATTTAGTATTATGAATTGTTCTTGTATCACCACCAATACATCCTCTCTCTTCATGTTCGCTTAATAAATTTAGTTCTCTCAAATACACCATAATTGCACCTCTATTAAATTATATCAAAAACTATTGTAAATTCCAAATTTTAGAGTTATACTCTATATAAAGGAAGTTAGCAACTTCAACTAAAACTGCCCCATAAGAAAAATAAAAGTTGGTAGATTAGATTCTATCAACTTTTTTTATTATTTTTTTAACTTTCTTTCTCTACTACTAATATTTTTATTTAATAGATTTAATAATTGTGACAATTCCTTTTCTTGATACATTCTATCTTCAAAATCAATTTCATTTTTAATTAAGTAATCCTCTAAGTTAGAATATTCTTGTAATCCACCTTCATATGCGCTGAAACCAAACACACTTTCTGGTTTGACAGGTAATTTTGTTTCCACATCAAGTAAATTATGTTCTTCACAATCAGTATCACCTGGACAAAGTGTGTAATAGTCATAATAACATATACCTAAATCATTACCTTTCATATAAACAAACATATTGGATAGCATACGATAACTCGTTAATTTAGATGGTATTAAATCCATTAATTCTTCCAATTGATCATGATTGAGAATGTCAACTAATTTTTCTGCATCAAAATTTTTCTCAAGACCTTCATAAGTTTCAAAATTACTTGATTGTAAAGTTTCCCCATTAATTTTTACATTATCTAAGTTTTTATTACATAGCTTTAATATCATTCCTACATCTGATTTTGAAAGAGAAGTTATAATTATATTTGTTGAAGAATTCACCATATTTACCATATATTTTATCATTTCTTTTAATTCCAAAATGAATTCATCATTTTTATTTTCTAAAACTAAAAAAGTTGCTCTATTAACTCTTTTAACATATATTTTTTTCTTTTTGGAGTTAATATATTCTCCATCATATGCAAGAATTTTATTTTTACCACCTATATAAAATGTATATCTGCTCATATAAATTCTCCTTAATGAAACTATTGTAACATTAATATTTGATTAAAACAACTATTTAAGCTATAATCTACTTAAAGGAAGTTAGCAACTTCAACTAAAACTGCCCATTAAGATAATTAAAATACTAACTTTCGTAGTTAGTATTTTTTTGTAATATATTCTCAATAGTTTTTTTGAATTCTTGACTTATGCTAAAACAGAATTCATATACTTCTTTTACTTCATCATAATTTTTGTTATCTATTAAATATTTTAACATTTTTTCTTCATTAACATTATCAATCACAAGATGCAAATACTCTGTTATATACCATGGGTCAGCCTCTTTAATAAAATAATCTTCTATTTTATATTGATTAATTATTTTGCTACCAAAATTAAAGGAAAACTTCCACACTAATTCTTTCGATGGGTTACATAGCAAGTAATCCAGTGCTTTATCAATTTGAAAAGATGATAATTTAGGTAAAAAACCACACATTCTTAGAGTTATAAGTTCAATAATAATTTTATCATTTATATTACTTAAGCATGTTTTAAATTCATCTGTACTTTCAATTAATTCACTTATTTTAATTTGCTCTTTAACTTTTTCTATATCAGTTAGCACCTTTTGATTTTCCAAATTTATTTTAACTTTATTAATTTCCTCTAAATTAAGCTTTATTACTCTTCTTTCTAATATTTCTTTACAAGTATCATTTACCGACCTAATATTTATATCTTTATTTATATTTTTTATGACAAAATGATATATATTAACATAATTTTCATTTAAGTATTTAAAGAACTTTTCTAAATCACCAGAGTTAATATAATTATAATATGCTACTATCATAATATCTCTTTCTCCTTTATTTTTTCATCAACAAGATTTATCATTTGATTAATATTTTCTTTATTAAGTAAATTATCACCAATTTTAACCCTTCTAATAGGTTTGTTATGTTTTTTTATAGTATTTATAATATAATCATTATAAAAATCAAATTTATCAAAAATTTCTATAAGTTTTTCTTTGTCTATATATTCTTCATTTAATAGATCATTAATGTTGTAATAATATTTTTCTTTATCAACATTTTCTTTGCTTAATTTTTGAAAAGAAACTTTTTGTTTTTCTAAATACAATATTAAAACAAACTCTTCATTTATGTATTTAAAAAATAATTCCATCGAACCATTTTTTTCAGATATAAAATAGTCATTTAATTCTTTAATAGTTATTTGTGCCATAAAATCATCTCCTAAATTAAATATATTATATCAAATTATGTTGCATTTACAAAATATTGGAGTTATACTCTATCTAAAGGAAGTTAGCAACTTCACCTAAAACTGCCCCATAATAAAAATAACTCGAATTTTATTGTTCGAGTTTTTTATTAGTATAATTTTCGTCATACCATTATATGTACTTTTAATACGATATATGTTATTATATTTATAATTTTATAAAAGGAGAACTAAATGACGTTATATGATTTTATAGGCAAAAAAATATTTATAAATTACTGGTATCATGGAAAATATTACGAAAACCACTATGGTATATTAGAAGAAGTTGATGTTGGTGACATATGTTCATCTTTAACAATTGATGATAATGAATATCATTCACTTCCTAATCATTTAATTAGAAGAACATGTATTACTTTTGATGGTCATGGTGCAGCTATTACCTTAATTAAAAATGAAAATGATGAAATTTTATATCAGAACAATGATGTTCCTATAAATCATGGAATAGGATTATCAGAATTTAAGGATAATATACAAAAAACAATGATTAGACAATTAAAAAGATAATTTATATATTGAAATAAAAGTATGTTTGAAATACTCAACTATTAGAGTTATACTATATTTAAAGGAAGTTAGCAACTTCAACTAAAACTGCCCCATAATAAAAAAAAGTTAATAGATTATTTTCTATTAACTTTTTTTGTTAGTCTTCTTACGTTAGTTTTAATATAGCAACTATCACATATTACGTCATCGCCTTCTATTTTTAAAGATTCTGCCAAATATATTTTATTACATTTTAAGCAGCAGCCATTTTTTTCTGACGTTAATAATTTATTTAATTCATCTATTATTATATTTCTTTTTTCCACAAATTTACTCATTTTAAATACTATATTTTTATTACTAGCATTTACTTCATCAGCATTATCAAATTTTTCTTCATTTAATCGAATACTCATATTAATAGCGGATTGATAATCTTGATATACATCATCAACTATTGTTCCATTAATTAAATTTCCATATAAATTAAATTCTGGCGCTTGTTCACTATATAAATCGTAATTATTTCTCACTAATACGACTAAATATTCTTTTTCGTATTGATCAAATTTCGTATATTTTTTTATTTCATGAATTAAGTAAGCAGGTAATGCAATATATCCTTCAACTATATCTTCTCTATCTCCAAAATGATTAATTACATTTCCTGGTATATGTTTTTTTACAACTACATAAACTATATTATAATTATATTTTTCACTCATATCTTTTCTCCTTGATAAAATCATTATATCATATACAAGAATTGATAGATTAATTTCTACCAATTTTTTTTATTATTTTTCTAACTAAAGATTTTTCCTCTTTAACAATATTTTCTAATTTTTCATCGAGTTTTTTTCGGCTTTGATATGGATTATCACCTACTCTAACAAAAGTACCGTCATCAAGCATAACTCTATCACCTTTTTGTTTCGTAACAAATATTGCGTTTTCCCCTGAACCTATCATAACTTTCTTATAGCCATTTTCATCTTTATTTTCATAAAGCTGTTCCATTAATTCATTTTGTTCTAAGCAAGGTAAATTTACAAACTCATCATATGTGATGCCAAATTTCTCAATTAACATTATATTTGCCATTCTCACAGGATTATTTTGGTCATTATTTAATTCATCTTCTTTAGATTTGTTACATAATTTTAATAAACATCCTACATTCGCTCTAGATATATTATTTAAGATAATTTCTGTTTCATTTGATAAATTCTCAATTAAATATTTACTAACATCATAAAAAGTTAAAATATAATTATTATTTACTGAATTAAGAATTAAAAATTTTGAACCGCCAACTCTTTTAATAAAAGTTTTTTTCTTATTTGAATCAGCATATTCACCAGAATATGCATGTATTTTATGTGATTCATCTACATAAAATGTATATTTATTTTCTAATTTCATTTTTCCTCCCTGAATATTACTACAATTTTTTTATCTTTTCATATATTTCATTTAACGCTTTTTTTCTAGCACTTATTTCATTTTTTTCTTTACTTGTAAGTTCAGCGACTGTTAAGCCACTATCAAGTTCTAATATTTTATCAAAAGCAAAACCATTATCTCCACGTTCTTCATAAGATACATTTCCACTAAGTTCACCATACGAAACAATTTCATTTGTACCATCATAATACACTATTACAGTAATAAACTTTGCATTTCGATTGTCTAACTCATTACACCTATTTATTAAATCATTATTTCTTTCTGAATCTGATTTATTTTCACCTAAAAATCTATGACTAAAAACTCCAGGGAAATCTTTCAAACTTGTAATGCAAAAACCTGAGTCATCTGCGATCACTGGCAAATGAACTATATCATATACTTCTTTTGCTTTTTTCAAAGCATTTCCTTCGAATGTATTTTGGTCTTCAATAACATCTACATTTATATTTTTTTCTTTAAGAGAATATATTTTACAATCAATTAAAATTTCTTTTATTTCTTTAATTTTATCTTCATTATTACTTGCAACTATTATTTCCATTATTATACCTCTAACTTGATGCTACCACATAATAAAATTATTTTCAAATAAAAAATAAAGAAACACTTTATTTTTTAAATGCTCCAAATGATAATGATTTAACTATTAATATAATAACTATTGCAAGTATTACAAAACTTATTAAATCACCCATTTGACCGGGAAATATACCATATATAAATTCTTGATATGCTTCCCATATATTTACTATTCCATACCATATATTAGCAAAAAAATCTTTTATACTATCCCACATCGCTTAAATCAACTCCTTCAGATACTATTAAATCATTAAATAGTTCTTTAAATCTTTCAATCTCTTTAATTTTAGAATCTTCATATATACTTTTTGTATTACATATTGCTTTATAAAAATGCTTTAAACTAACTTCATTTGTATTATCAAACACTGCATATGTAAAAGCATTAGATACAAGAGCTAAACATATATCAGGGTATCTACTAGATATTTCATATATTCTTTTGTATTCATCAGTAAGTTCAACTATAAATGTAACAATTTTTTCAGTTATATATGGTTCATATTTTATTTTAACATTCATTTTAGACTCAATTTTAGGTATTGTACCCATAACTATTTTTACAGTAGTAGGAATGTCTGTTTCAAAAACATCCACCTTTTGAAATCTTCTTAAAAAAGCCCTATCACGAAGTATATATTGTTCATATTCTTCAGTTGTAGTCGCACCAATCATTTTTATAGAACCTCTGTCAAGTCCAGTTTTAAGCATATTAGCAAAATCCAAACCTCCACTTTTATTAACTAATAAATGAGATTCATCTATGAATACAATAAGTTTATCCTTTACCTCTAATTCTCTAACTAACATATCAATTCTATTTTCAGTTTGACCTTCGCTAATTGATGAACCAATTAAACTTGATATATTTACTTTAATAATTTCATAACCTTTTAAAGCATCAGGA
The DNA here is from genome assembly GCA_964368535.1 of uncultured Muribaculaceae bacterium. Classification (GTDB taxonomy): domain Bacteria; phylum Bacillota_I; class Bacilli_A; order RF39; family UBA660; genus CAKOSP01. Next base: position 10,943 of record CAYJBC010000017.1, on the reverse strand, counting down.
ACATCTCCATTTTGTATTCTATAGGCGATACCTTCTACTATCGCAGTTTTACCAATACCTGCTTTACCAATAAGAAGTGCACTTTTTTCTGGCGAAAGAAGTATAAGCATAGCTTCTTTAATTTCTCTATCTCTTGCTATAGCAGGATCAGTTATATATTCTATATTTGTCAAATTAGATCCATATCTTTCAAGTATACTTATATTTTGAACATTATCATCTAAATTTTCAATCATTACTATCACCTAATTAATTGTATCAAATTGATAAGAAGATGTCTATAAATAAAAAAAAGTTCCCAAAGGAACTTATCTTTTAAAATGGCGCTCGTTGTAGGACTTGAACCTACGACCTAACGGTTAACAGCCGTGCGCTCTACCGACTGAGCTAAACGAGCACTGCAAATTAATTATAATATAAATATTTAGTATTTGTCAAACATTTTTAGATAAAAACACTAAAAAAGTCTATTAAATAAACTTTTTTAGTTCTTCTAAATTATTTTCTAGAGTTTGTTTTAAAGTTTTAGCTAAACTTTTTATTTTTCTATCTGTAATTTTATAATTATTAAGTTTATCAGTAATATCTAAAATTCCCATATTTGTTCCCTTTAAAAGCATTCTTGTTATTTTAGATACAGAAGTTTCATTATTTATATTTACATTTATTGTCATATTAGTCATCAATCTTGTAAATAAACCTATCTTCTCAAGTTTATAATTTAAATTTTTAATTATTTTCTGTGCTTGCAAACTAATATATGTATATTCATCCTTTTGCATTTTTAATAAATCACAAAATTTTTTATGGCTACATCTTCTTACTATTGCATCTATACTAATAACACCCATTTGAGAATTTTGATATATATATTGTAATACTTCTATATTTAATTCCATTAAAAATCACCTATTTATATTATAGGTGATTTCAATTATTTTATACTTCTTGTACAACTGCAATTATCATTGGCTTACATTCAGTTTCAGAATATAAGAATTTTGACAACTCTTCTCTTATTTCAGTTTTAATATTATTGTAATCTACATATGTAGGATTTACATTTCTAGTAATTACATCTTCACTTATTTTTTTTATTTCATTTATTAAATCATGTGAATCTCTTATATATATAAATCCTCTTGTAGTTACTTCAGGACCTACTATCAATTTTTTCTCTCTTCTTGATATAGTCGCACTTATAAGTACTATTCCATTTTCAGATAACATTTCTCTATCTTTGATAACTAAATCTCCAATATCATCATTACTATTACCGTCTATTAATATATCATTAACTTTAATAGTTTCTTTTTTATCTATTAATTTTTGATTTTCAATAGTAACAATATCACCATTTTGTTTTAATATAATATTTTCAGGATTAATTCCTAGTGTACTAGCTAAATTAGCATGTCCTACCATGTATCTATATTCACCTTTAACAGGCATAAAATATTTAGGATTCATTAATTTCATCATTAACATTAAATCTTCACTTGAAGCATGATGTGAAATTATTTTGTCTTTAGGAACACTTATAATATTACATCCAAATCTAGCAAACTCATTTTCAAGTTTAACAAGTAATTTTTCTGTACTATCATGTCTAGGTTCAGCAAAAACTATTGTATCATCTTTTCTTAGATTAATAAATTTATCATAACCACTTAGTATTTTATTTAAATTAGCATACGGATTAGTTCGATCATCCATAATTAATATAATAGTATTTGGATCATTTAAATGACTCAAATCTCCAAGTAAATCATCAGGAAAATTCATATATCCATTCGTTTTAGAAAAATTAATAACATTTTGTAATTTCTTACCCATAACTACAATTTTACGATGCTTATTTAAAGCAGCTTCAAATATTTCATTTATAGTATATAAATGGTATGGCAAAACAGAAAATATAATTCTACTAGGATTGTGGTTTATTGCATCTTTAAAAAAGTCTACTAAATGATGTTTAGGAGATGTATGTCCCTTTTTTTCTGAAAACATTGATTCACTCATCAAACATAGTACACCTTGTTTTCCAACATAAGCAATCTTACCTAAATCCATATCATATGCGCCATTCATTGATGGATCTATCACAAAGTCTCCAGTGTAACATATAGCGCCATCTTTAGTATTTATAACATACATAACTGAATCTGGAATAGAATGCGATACCGCTACAGGAAATATTGATACAGTCCCAAAATTTATTTTTTTATGAACTGATATTTCAGTTATATTTTTTTGGTTAATACCATCTTCACTTAGCACAAAGTTTGTAAACTTAGTTGCATATATCTTAAGTTCTGGTATTTCTTTTACCAAATCTTTAACAGAACCAACATTTTCTTTATGTCCATGCGTTAAAAACAAACCTTTAATTTTTTTTCTATTTTTTACTAAATAAGAAAAATCAGGTATTATATAATCAATACCAAGCAAATTGTTACTGGCATATTTTAAACCAGCATCAAATATAAAAATCGAATCGTCAATTTCAACTACATAAGTGTTCTTTCCATCTTCATCAAGTCCACCCAAGCCAAAAATTTTAATTTTACTCATAATTATCACCTCTTAAATTTTTAATCAAGTTAATTCGATGTAATAATTATAACAAATTTTAGGACAAAAATCAAATTTATTCTTTTATCATCTCTGAAAGTGTACACAATTCATAACCTTTAAAAATTAATTCATTATATAAGATTTTGAAATTATCTAATGATAAAGTATCTGAAATTATAAATATTTGACCACTTTCCAAATGATTTTTTACATCTAAAAAATTTTGACTATTTATTATTATTTTAGGCTTTACTAAAAAATATTCAAATTTTTTACAAATTTCTAAATTATTATCATTTACTACACATATTTTATTTTCTAATATATTATTTAACTTAGCAAATTCAGAAACATCTCCATTTAATTGTTCATGGAATTCATTTTTATTATACTCATTATAATTAATTACTTTATTTATTTTTATATTACTATTTTCTAAATATTGTAATATATAATCATTGTTATTAACTATCATTGATATCTTACGATTAGATTTATTCCCTGAAATTATATATTTATCCAAATTATTAGATATTGAAACACTTGGAAGTACTTCTTCATATATTAAAAAACTTTCATTAAATTCACTAAAAACCTTCATAGAATAATAACTTTCCACTACATTAACTACTAACCCACTTTTACCAGGAATTATATAGTCATCTTTTATTTGCGCATCTATCGGATCAACTATATATTGTTTTTCTTTAGTTTTTATTTCGTTCATCAATTCACTTTGCATCACCAAAACATCATTTATTTTAAATGCATAATAAAAGCTAAATATTAACAAACTAAATACCCCAGTTATATTAAATAGTTTTCTCAAGTTTACCACCTACAAAAATTTTATGATTAAATTACAATATTTTTCATTGTTTTTTTTGATTTCTAGAGATATAATACGACTATGGGGAGATATTATGAAGTTAACAAGTGAAAAAATCATTCAAGAATATGAACGCATTAACACTAGATTATCTGATGAATTACTAAAACAACATGAAGAAGAGTTTGATGAAGAAGAATATTTAAATAATGAAGAAGAAAATGAAATGAGTGAAGCTTATTATGAATTATTTAAAGAAATAAATGATTTTGACATTGATGTAGATGAAAATATTGATATTGATGAAAAACAATTTGATTTATTTGAAAAAGAAGCTGACTATGAAAAAATATATGCATTATGCAATTTAATATTTACAAGTGACGAGCACACTTCTATAGAAAAAAAATTATTAATGGCACAAATAATTGCCTACAATTATGGATATTATGTACACACTAAAAATAATGGCAGTGCACAAATGATGAAAAGTTTCTTAAATAATGATTTTGATAATGCTTACTGCAATATAACCGAAAACTATGAAATAGTTATTACAATGATGTTAGTTTATAATTATGTTCTTGAAAATGATAGTTTAAAAGAAGATATCGAAAACATAATAAACGAAAATGAAAATTACCAAATAGTTAATTCGATTGAAGCTAATTATTACGAGACTATTTACGATAAGTTATATACCTATATAAATGATTTAATTCAACTATATTGTGAATTAAATTATTCTTCAAGAGAAGCATATAAAAAAGTTAGTGAAATTGTTTTTGATAATATTGATAATTACCAAATGAATACAGAACATGGAATAAAGATGTTCCACTATCGTAAAAAAATTTTTTTTGACTCATATTATTATTTAAAAATCAAAGCAGTTAGTTGGCACCTTTCATATGATGAAGGCGAAATACTTTTTCATTTAGAAAGAGAAATAATACATAAAAAAATAACTGAAAACACACATTTTCCAGAAGAAATTAATTATGCATTAATCGAATATTATTATGAATTTCAAAGAAATAAAGAAATTTTAAATTATGGTAATGAAAAATTTTATAATTCATTATTTTATGAAATAAATAATGTGGAAACTGATATATTATTAAAAGCAGATTATCGCATAAAAAAATAGGTCTAAATTAACCTATTTTTTTCTTTATTAAATCAGTTCCCCTTTTAGGGTCATTAAATAAAATTTCATATACTATTTTATCTTTTTTTAGTTCATCAATGAACATTATTTCTTCTTTAGTCATAGTTCTATAACGCGGATGATTTTCATCTTCCATTTGTACTATAGAATCAGCTCCAAGTAAATAATCTACACTAACTCCTAAAACGTGAATCATTTCAATTATGTTTTCAAGCGTTGGATTTCTAGTTTCTTTTTCATAACAGCAAACTGCAGATTTGCCTACACCGATTAACTCTCCTAGTTCGCTTTGAGTAAGTCCTAGTTGTTTTCTCCTACTTTTTAATCTACTACCTATTATCAAGATCAAACACCTCTACTTGTAGTATAACCATTTATAATTACTCTATGAGTAAACTTTACCTATCGTAAATTTATTTTTTTTCACTAGATAAAAATGTTATTTTTTCAGCAATAACTTCAGTAATATATTTAATTTCCTTATTATCATCTTCATAACTTCTAGTTTCAAGACGACCTTTAATTCCAACTATATCGCCTGAATGACAATATTCACAAGTATTAGATGCAATAGCGTTCCATAATACACATCTAATAAAATCTGTATCATAATTACCATCAACATTTTTATAGTTTCTTGAAACTGCCAAAGTTATAACAGTTCTTTTTTTATCAGAATCTTTGCATTTATTTATTTCTGGATCCTTAGTAAGTCTACCTACTAAAACAATGTTGTTCAGCATAATTCCTCCTTTCAAATAAAAATTATCATTAATATAAGTAACTTGTCAAAAAGCAAATCTATCATTTTTGCATACAAAATAATTAAATCAGCATATAAAATCACTTTTTTTAAACATAGAATTAACATACTCATACTTTTTACAAATATTACTTTATGACTAGAATTTTAATTACTAATATGATATTATTTATATATAATAGGAGTATAATGTGAATAATCAAGGGTTATTTAATAATTTAAAACAACAAATAATTGGCTATAATAACGACAATAGCCCTGTTTTTATGTACCCTGCTTTAAAAGATATGACTTTTGAAAATAATATACTAACATATCTTGATAATTCAATTACCTTCAATGATAATGAATTTTTTAATGTAGACAGGCAAATATTTACACTAAATTCTAAGGATTGCATGTCTATATTAAATATATTAAACAACAATGCTAAAAACCCAAAAGAAATTGAACAAAAATATAATCGCATTGTTTTCCTTGAATTATTACAATCTCCCATTGAGGAGAACTATACTGAGATATCAAAATACATTAACGAATACTTTGAAAAACAAAATTTATACAATAAATATCCTAATGAAATAATATATAATGAAGTTAATGTATTAAGAGATGTATTAACTAGATGCTATATAAGTGATTATCAAGATCGTCCAATTTGTAAATATATTGAAAGTGAGTTCAACAAAAAAATTGATGAATTAAATCAAAGCTCACAAGGTACTTCAAATGCTTATGTTAAAGTAAAAAAAGATCCCAATAATTTAATAGTTATACCATCAGAAGAAAACACATTTATTGATAAGGCTGCGGGATTTGCAAATACAACTTTAATAATATCATTAACAACTACCCTAGGAATAACAATCGCATTACTAACACTATTTTTCTTAAAATAGTGTTTTTAAATAAAAAAAGGCTATACAGCCTCTATAATTAATTTAATCGCAGTTTTAGTTTGACCTTCAATAATCGCATCATTAAATGCTGGTATTACTACTATATTATCTCCTGTAGGAGCCAGAAAACCTCTTGCTATTGCTACTGCTTTGATTGCTTGATTCAAAGACCCTGCTCCTATAGTCTGAATTTCTAATTTTTTATTTTCTCTAAACATACTAGCTATTGCTCCAGCTACTTTACTTGGATTAGATTTCGATGATACTTTTAACATTTCTTTTCCTCCTAGTAAAATATATGAAAAAAAAGAACAAATTTAACTTGTTCTTATTTTTTTTCTTTCAATTTATCTCCATCTACTATTCTAGATATTAACATTGCAGATGATGAATCACCTACTACATTTAATAATGTTGCTGGCGCATCTATTATTGTAGCTATAATAGTTAAAATAGGTAAAGCTGCTACTGGATAACCCATCATAGATATAATTAATAGTTCCGAAATAGTTCCACCACCTAATGGGACTGCAGTTACCAATAAAGTAGCTAAAAGAGATACTCCTAAAACTTCCATAGATGCTCCAAATGTACTTATGTTAGTACCAAATAAAGCAACTAAAAACATTATTTTAAATACACTTCCAATATTAGATCCATCTTTATGAAAACTCGTACCAAGTGATATACTAGTTTCAGCTATATCATCACTTATACCCATATTTTTAGTGCATTCTATATTTGAGGGAACACTTGCGGCTGATGAACATGTACCTAAAGCTGTTACAGAAGCTGGAATAATATTTCTCCAAAATATTTTAACACCTTTTTTCTTATAAGCAATAAATGCATATACAGTATATATTATAAAATAAAATACTAAGGCTACTACTAAATAAAGCACAAAAGTTTTTAAATATCCTACTGCAATACTTGGTCCTATTGTACCAACTAATGCTGCAAAATAACAACCAAGACCAATTGGTGCATAATACATTATTATTTGAATAAAGTTACTAATTACTGTACTAAGAGAATCTAAAATTTCAGCAACTTTTTTACCTTTCTCTTTTGACATATTTACCGCTATACCAAATAATATAGACACTACAATTAAAGCAATAATATTATTCTTACTAAGCAGTAAATTAAAATCATCTACTGATAATACTTGAACTGTTCTTTCAAGTATATTGAGTTCAATTTCTTCTTCCTCTATTGAATAATCTAAAGTTTCCATAATAGCTTCACTATCAGCTTCGTTTACAAGAGGAATAACTTTTGTAACTGCAAAACTAACGACAACTGCAATAAGAGAAGTAATTATAAATATAAAGACTGTTGCACCCAGTATTTTACCTAGTCTTTTAGGCTCTTTCATTTTAGTAATTGAAGATGCGATTGATACAAATATAAGTGGAACTATTACTATAAGTAATAAATTTAAAAATAGATCTCCAAATGGACTTAATACTGCTGCATCTTCTTTAAATATTAATCCAACTATTGCCCCTAAAATTATTCCCATCAACAAAAATACTGTTAATTTATAATTATTAAAAAATTTTTTCATTTTACCTCCATTTAATTATATTATACATTTTTATTATATATTATCAATACATAAATAATAAATAATAGTATATTTTAACTTAAATGACACATAATAAAAATGTAATATATTTTATATTACATATAAGGACCTATGTATAGGTCCTATTTATATGCAAAAAAAAGACTAACCTAAGTTAGTTATTTTTTATAAATGGTGCCCACGGCCGGACTTGAACCGGCACGAGTGTTAAAGCTCGCAGGATTTTAAGTCCTGTGCGTCTACCTGTTCCGCCACATGGGCAGGCACGTCTTAAACGAATAAGACAAATTAATTATATCTTGTTTTTATTATTAATTCAAGCATTTTTTAGATTTTTATGAAAAAAATTATTTATTTAACTTCCTATATCTAATATTTCCACCGTTATTAGTAAAAAAGTTATAATATTCTTCTCTACTTGAATTATAAGCATTATCAATTAAATGGTATAAATATTCAAATTGCAAAATATTTTCTGGTAATGATATATCTGTACATAATTCAAAATTGAGATTTTGAGTAATATATTTCTCTTTAGTCGTTTTATTATCCAGTAAAGCTTTAAATGTTAAGTACCTAGTTCCCGAATTTATAATTCCCCCACTATATAAACATATATAATTTTTTTTAGCAAGTGGTGTTCCGATTATCGGATAAAATTTTATATAGTCACCTGGAAATAATAATGAACTAGTATTTTTAAGTTCCTCTTCAAATAGTTTTTCATTCATTTGTTCTATAGACAAACTAAAATCTATCATATGTGGATTATCATAACACAATGCTTCCATTTCTAGTTGATATAAAGTAATCAAATAGTCTCTTAAATTAGCATCACTTATAGCACTTATTTCATAATAATTAAACCTACTAAAATTATCTAAAGTTATCACATTACTCTCCCCTTTTTTTAATATTATATATAAAATTGAGATAAAATCAAGTAATTTTCAATTATTTATGGGCTTTTACTCATTTTTAGTTGACATAACTTTTTTGATTATGATATAATTTGTTTGTACCAAAAACGGAGGAATACCCAAGTCTGGTTGAAGGGTCCGGTCTTGAAAACCGGCAGGTCGGGTAACCGGCGCAGGGGTTCGAATCCCTTTTCCTCCGCCAATTTTAAATGTTATCGCGGGATGGTAGCAGTTTGGTAGCTCGTCGGGCTCATAACCCGAAGGTCGTGGGTTCAAATCCCTCTCCCGCAACCATTTTTTGGTCCCGTAGTGTAGCGGTTATCACGTCTGCCTGTCACGCAGAAGATCGCCGGTTCGAACCCGGTCGGGACCGCCATTTGGCTTCATAGCTCAGTCGGTAGAGCAGAGGACTGAAAATCCTTGTGTCGCAAGTTCAATTCTTGCTGGAGCCACCAGAGAAAATAAAACACAGTCTAACGACTGTATTTTTTTTAGTTTATTTCTTCTAGCTTTTCCTCAATCCATTTAGGTAAAGCTTTTTTTAATGATATAAATCCAAATTGATTTTCATTTATCTTATTTTTTTTAGAATTAGAAGCTGATTTATAATTAATATTTTTAATTGATAGTTTTAAATGCGAATTAACTTCATCTACTTCAATGATCTGACAATATATTACATCACCTAAATTAACATAACTAAATATATCTTTTACATAACCTGAAGTAATTTCAGAAATATGCACCAAACCAGAAAACCAAAACTCAGTACTTACAAAAAAACCATAGTTCTCAATTGCAGTAACCATACATTTAATAATATCTCCTTCTTTATAATTTTTCATATTATCCCTCTAGCGCATTATAACATAATATACATCTTTTATCAAATAGTCAACTACAGGGAATTAAGCCATTCAATATTTTCTATAACGGCATATTTAGATAACTCCAAATATGCTTTTTTCAAAAATAATTCGTATTCATCTACTAATTTAACTATATTAATAATTTCATTTTCACTGTAATTATCAGTAATAATTTTTTCATATAAATCAAAATAATATGTTGGATACAAAAGTCTAGCGTAAAACATATTATATTCATAATGAGTTAATCTACTACTTTTTAAATAAATTGAGAGTTCTAAAAAAGAATCTTCTCCAGCTATAAAAGTAGATTTAATATATTCGGCAATATCTCTGACTTTTAAATCAAACAAAAAACTTAATGGGTTATAATAATTAAGAATTATATTAGGATAAAATATTCTTCTATGAGATAAAATAATTGTTGAATCAACTCCATTATTATATAATTTATTCATTTTGTTAACTATAGCTATAGCGTTTTCAGATAAACCAACATAATAACTAAATGAATCTAATATCGCATATTTTTCGGACCCAAGTTCACTTACTTGATATTCATAATAATCAGTTTTTTTACTCCATAAATCTCCCCAGTTATTCTTATAATTTTTTAAGTGACTACTTGATACAACAAAATTTTTGGAAATCATATCAAACAAATCAATTTCTTCATTATAATTCAAAGGAATTTTAAGAAGGAGATAATCATTACCATCAACCTTACTAATTACTTTATTATCTTTATTGTACATAATATCAAATACCAAAGTATTTTTATATTTAAGTTCTCTACTTACTTCAATAATATCATTAATTTCATTTTCACTTCTTTTGTATTCCACAAACATATATATGTTATCGTGTAATAAAAAAGAATAAAGCTCGTTATCCTCATTTATATCTTTAATACTTATATTATAAAAATATTCTATAGATTCCTTCATAATATCACTAATAAAGTATATGAAAAAAATAGTTCAGTATGAACTATTCTTTATTTTGAAATTTATTTACTAATGCATCAAACATATTTTCACATGATTTCATAAATGATTCTTTGATTTCATCAAAATTAACTTCTGAAGCTTCATTTTTCATTTCATCACTTGAATTACTAATAGGTTCAAATGCAGGTATATTATATTCAGGTATAGTTGGTTTTTCATCAGTAGTTTCAACTACTGGAGCTGGAGTAATTTCGGGCATAACCGGAGCTACTGGCTCAACTACTGGAGCTGGAGTAATTTCTGGCATAACCGGAGTTACTGGCTCAACTACTGGAGTTGGAGTAATTTCAGGCATATCTGGAGCTACTGGC
>CAYJBC010000016.1:0-19281 GCA_964368535.1 uncultured Muribaculaceae bacterium | reverse complement strand
AACTTTCTGGATTAACAAAATGAAGTACTACTGGTATTATATATACAAAAACTAATATTGTTGCCTTTATCTCTCCTAAAAATATTTTGTATATAGTATATTCCCTTAATATTGGAAAGAAAACATAAAATGTTCCTTCACCATATTTATTATCATGTGTCCTTGATAATACTTCACTTATTACTGAATATATAAGTAAAATTAGACATACAAGAAGTGCATTAGTATTATCTTTTGTAAGATAATTTATAAATTCTACATAATACATCTTAACACCTTCTTTTAATTTATATATTCTTAACATCATTATATAAAAAAAGAAATTATTTGTCCATAATTTCCTTTATTTTTTCTTCATTTATTATTGGAACATTAAGCTTAATAGCTTTATCATATTTACTACCAGCTTTTTCCCCCATAATTAAATAATCTGTATTTTTACTTACTGAATCTATCACTTTTCCATTATAACTTAAAATATAACTTTTTATATCATCCCTACTAAGTCCATCAAATGAACCAGTTATAACAAACTTTTTATCAGTAATTAATTCATTATATTCTTTCTTTTCACCTAAGTAATTAAAATTTATATTCAAACTCCTTAAATTTTCAACTAGTTCTTTTTTATTTTCAAAATATGTTACGATATTATTAGCTAATATTTCCCCAAAATCTTCGATAGAACTTATATCTAAAGCACTTGCATTTATTAAATTATCCAAATTCTCAAATTTTTCAGCTAAATCTAAAGCTTTTTTCTTACCGATTCCTGCGACACCTAATCCAAATATTAATCTTTCAAGACTATTGGATTTAGATGCATTAATACTATCTAAAATTTTGTTGATACTTTTTTCACCATAACCATCTTTTTTTATTAGTTCTTCTTTATAATTATATAAATTATAAAAATCTTCATAATTTTTCAAAAAACCTAAATTGTAAAAATCCTCGATTATTTCTTCACCTAAAGAATCAATATTCATTGCACCTTTTGATGCATAATGAATCAAAGCATTAACTTTTCTTGCGTCACAATCTAAATTATCACAAAACAAATCTACTTTATCGCTATGTTTAACTAATCCACTTCCGCATATAGGGCAATTAGAAATCATTTTAAATTTAGGCAAATCAGTTGTTCTTCTTTCTAGTTTAGCTTCGACTACTTCAGGAATTACATCTCCTGCTTTTCTTATTGATACAACATCACCTATTCTTAGATCTCTTTCTAAAATATAATCTTCATTATGAAGTGTTGCTCTAGCTATTGTAGAACCCATTACAAGTGTTGGTGACAAAACTGCATTAGGAGTAATTTGACCAGTTCTTCCTACTGTAAAAATTATATCTTCTAGTGTAGTTAATACTTCTTTAGCAGGGAATTTATAGGCCCTTACCCATCTTGGATATTTTGCAGTGTAACCTAATTTTTTTTGTTTATCTAAATTATTTACTTTAATAACTATTCCATCGATTTCGTATGGTAAATCTTCTCTTTTTTGTTGAATTGTTTCAATATAATCAATAACTTCATCTATAGTATTTGCTAAAAAGTTATTTTCATTTATTTTAAAACCTAAACTTTTCATAAATTTAAGCGCATCTTCATGTGTATGTATATTATATTTTTCATTATCAGGCAAATGATATATAAAATTATCTAAATTTCTTTGTGCACAGATTTTAGAATCTAGTTGCCTTACAGATCCTGCAGCGGCATTCCTTACATTTTGAAGTAAAGGTTCATTATTTAATTCACGTTTTTCATTTAATTTTTTTAACGTAGCTTTATTCATATAAATTTCACCGCGCACTTCAATGTCAATTTCTTCAGTTAATTTAAGCGGAATATTTTTTATTGTTTTTACATTTTCAGTAATATTTTCACCAGTTGTTCCATCTCCTCTTGTTGCGCCGCTTGTAAGAATTCCTTTTTCATAATGTAAAGATAAACTAATTCCATCAATTTTAAGTTCGCATATATAATTAAAATCACTATCCATACTTTTAAGTTTTTTATCAAAATCTCTTAATTCATCATAATTAAAAGCATCTTCAATTGATAACATTGGAACTGTGTGAACAAATTTTTCGAATTTATCTAATTTTAAAGAGCCAACTCTTTTTGTTGGACTATTTGGATCTGCATAGTCTGGAAACTTTTCTTCAAGGCTCCTTAACTCTCTTAACATTGAATCATATTCATTATCTGAAATAGTTGGATTATCTAAAACATAATATTCTTCATTTGCTTTATTAATTTTTTGTGTTAACTCATTAATTTTTATTTTAGTTTCTTGCATTTTACCCCCATAAATTTGCTGGATATTCTCCTTTTTCAATTAACTGATTGATTTCATTTTTAAAATCTTCTAAATCTTCTTTATATGTAATACCTAACCATTTTGATTTTGATACTTCTTCATATAATGTAACATCACCATTTCTTATACTAAGACCAACAACTGCAGGTAATAATGATTCATTTTTATCATCTATTCTTGTTAAAAATTCTTCATAATACTCTTCAATAAATTTAAAAACAGATAATTTAAATACAAAGAAATTCATTGAACAATTTTTAGTATCATCTACTATATATTCCCTACCTGTATCAAGCTCTGTTCCATAACATTTTCCATCTTTATGAACTATTTCAGATTCGATTAAATTAGTAATAATTCCATTTTCAGTAACAGTTATACCTCTTTTAACAGCATTTCTTTCATCAGAAACTAACTTAACAGGATATGTTACATTTAAGTAATCATATTCGTTTTTATTATTATCTAAAAAGTTAGCAGCAATTTCAAATGCACTTGATCCATAAAAATCATCTGCATTAATAACAGCAAAAGGTGTTGTTACCTTATCCTTAGCACATAAAAGTGCATGCGCAGTACCCAGCATTTTTTCTCTAGAAGCAGGAATACCTCTTCCATTATCAATAGTATCTAGTTCTTGATATGCGAATTCTATTTCTATTTTGTCTTTATATTTTGTGATAATATCACTTTTAAATACATCTTCTAAATGTTTTCTTATAATGAAAACTATTTTTGTAAAACCATTTTTATAAGCGTTATAAATATTATAATCACTTATTATCTCTCCACAAGGACCAACTGGCTCTATTTGTTTAATGCCACCAAATCTTGAACCCATACCGGCAGCCATAATTACTAAAGTTTTTTCCATAATTTTATCTCCTTTGCAAACCTTTATAATTTTTTAATACTTTTTTTATTCCAAATCTTGGACCAAAAGCAACTGTAACAAATCTATCATCTACCATAGTAACTTTACCAGAACCAAACGTAACATGAAAAACATTATCTCCGAGTGTAAATTCACTATTAGTATCTCCATAAAATATATTTTTATTTATAACTTTTGTTTCTTCTTTTTTCTTTTCTTCTTTTCTTTCAAGAAGTTCTTCATTTATTTCATCTATAAATCTAGAAGGTAAATTAGCACTTAATTTACCATATAACATTCTTCTCTCAGCGTTTGATATATAAAGCATTTGCTTTGCTCTAGTTATTGCAACATAACAAAGCCTACGCTCTTCTTCAAGTTCACTTTTTTCAAATAAACTATTTTGATGTGGTAATATACCTTCTTCTGCACCAATAAGAAATACTATTTTAAATTCTAAACCTTTGGACCCATGAATTGTCATAAGAGTAACTACATCATCGTATTCTTTATGCTCAGTTATATCTGCAACTAATGATATATCTTCTAAAAAATCTTCTAAATTTACTGAACCAGTTTCTTTTTGATATGTTTCAGTAATCGATTTAAATTCCATTAAGTTTTCTATTCTAAGATCTGCTTCTAATGTTTTTTCTGATTCTAGTTCTTTAAGCATTCCTGATTTATCTAAAACATAATCAATTAATTCAGTTAAACTCATATCTTCTTTTGCTTTAATTATATCTAATATAATTTCTTTGAACTTTAATTCTTTACCACTTTCGATAGCATCAAACATGCTTGTTCCAGCAGCGTCAGCAAAATTTTTAATATTACTTACAGCCTTTTCTCCAATACCCCTTTTTGGTACATTAATAACTCTTTCAAGTGATATATCATCTTTATTATTTGAAATAAGTTTTAAATATGAAAGTAAGTCTTTTATTTCTTTACGTTTGTAAAAGAAAAAACTTCCTACTATTTTATATGGTATGTTAGATTTCATCATACCTTCTTCAATACCACGAGACTGTGCATTTGTTCGATAAAATACTGCGATATCTTTCCTAGAATATCCTCTTGTTAATAAATCTTTTATTTCATTAGTAACGTGACTTATTTCACTTTGATCATTGAAACCTCTAAAATATTTTATTTTAACACCATCACCTAAATCAGAATATAATTCTACATCTTTTCTTTCTTGATTGTTTTTTATAACATCATTGGCAGCTTTTAAAATATTAGTTGTTGATCTGTAATTTTGATTTAAAGTTATAACTTTACAATTCTTAAAATCTTTTTCAAAATTTAATATATTTTTATAATTAGAGTATCTAAATGCATATATACTTTGATTAACATCACCTACTACAAATATATTACCATGTTTTTTAGATAACATTTTAACTAGTTTATATTGTACTTCATTTGTATCTTGATATTCATCTACTAATATATATTTAAATTTATCTTGATAACCTTCCAAAACATCTTGATTATGCATGAATAATTCTACTGGCTTTTTTAATAAATCATCAAAATCTATTGCATTATTTCTATGTAATATATTTTCATACTTACGGTATATTTCTGCAACTTTTTTATCTATATAACTACTAAAATATTTTTCTATACCAGCCTCAGATAACATTTCGTTTTTTATAAAACTAATTTTATTTTTAACATATGAAGGACTTATTTCTTTTATATCCATCCCGTTATCTTTGATTATTTTTTTTATTACATTTGTAACATCATCTGAATCTAGTATCGTAAAATTTCTAAGTAAATTCATTTTCTCATAATTTTCTCTAATTACTTTTACTCCGAATGAATGAAATGTTCCGACAAAAGCATAATTATCATGAATTATACTATTAAGCCTATCTCTCATTTCTTTTGCAGCTTTATTTGTAAATGTAATTGCTAATATATTATTTGAATATACTCCCTCATCTATTAAATGCGCTATTCTAGTGGTTAGAACTTTTGTTTTACCAGATCCTGCTCCTGCGATTACTAAGCATGGCCCGTTTGTATGCTCTGCAGCCTTTCTTTGATTTTCATTAAGTGTCTTTAAATAGTCCATACTTCCTCCATACTACATATTAATTATAACACTTATATATCAAAGAAAAAAGCGAACATGTCGCTTTTTTTACATTTATTTTTTAGAAATACTTGGTTTATACTCACTATCAATATTTAAAAATTGTAGGTAAATTATTGCATGAATTTTATCTTGCAGTGCTTCGATTTCTGAAATTACTATTTTTCTATTTTCTATTAACTCTAAGTATTCTGGTAACTCACTATTCACGGCAATTAAACTATCTATACTTTCAAGTTCTTTTTTTAAGTTCTCTATTTCCATTGAATATTGTTCTGTAGATAAAGAGTTTTTGTGTATATCAAAATACTCAACTATCAAATCCATATTTTGTTGATTCCATAAATTTTCTATAACATTTGAATTAAAACTTTCATTTATACTTTCAATACCTTTATTATTAATATTGATAAATTTTTGTTTATTTAAAACTTCTATTGTTCTAATTAAGTTTATTGTTTCAGCAACCTTTTCTTCTTTAGTTTTATATACATCACGAAATAAATTTGTATTATCGTCATCATTTTTTCCGCTATTTTCTATACAATCTTGTATTGCTGATATTGGTAATTCTATAAATTTTTTGTTAATTTCAGCAATCTTATTGTAATGATATTCTAATTCTTTTAATTGTTCGTTATGTATTTCACTTAATTTTGTCATATTTATTCTCCTATCTCTGATCTGGTGTAGATTCTCCATAATTATTATTTAATTCGTATAAAAATATTTTTAATTCAATTACTTTTTTAGTCACATATATTTTTTCAATATAATCTAATTCTTCCTTTTTCATTTCCATTACACTATCAATATCTTTACTTTGGTTATTTAAAATTTCATTAACTCCATCTAACTGTAAATTTAAGTATTCATTAGTTTCATGTTCTTCAAGAAGTATTTTTCCGTGAAGTGTTGTTTTATTAATTCCATATATTTTTGCTTTACTAATTGATTCTTTTATATTGGGCATTTTAATATTTGAATATTTACTTAAATCAATAGCTGTTGTATATAAATAATCTACCTGAAATATTTTATACATGAGTGATATTAATACCTTTTTTAATTGATCATTTAAGTTACTAATATCTCTTTTAGCCATAATATAAACTTTTTTATAGTTTTCTATTTTGGTAATAGTATCAATATGCTCACTTATTGAAGTAAGCATTTGAGCTATTAATTTTTTATACTCTATTATTATTTCATCCACATTTATTCCCCTTTAGTAAAAATACTATATCACTTTTTTAATATATGTCAATAAAAAAGATTAGTTTTCACTAATCCTTAACACACACAGTCTACATATGTATCATTTAAACATCTTATCGCACATAGACAACTAGTATCCATTGTGAAGAAAGAATTTGTAGCTACGTATGGATATAAACTTGTAGTATCTGTATTTTCTGCTAAAACTCTAAATGTTGCACAATTACAATCTATTTTTTCAACTCTAAACACTGGAGAACAATCTGATGTTATAGATACTCCCGAACAATTTGTAATTGATTCTTTAGATGTTGGTAAACTAAATGGAACACCATTACCACAACATGTATAAAGCATTACTGGTCTTGTATTACATATTAAGCAGTTAGGCCCTCCACCAAGTACTGGTCTATCACAAGAATCTAAGCAATTATCTGGACAAGCATTGTCTTGAAGTACTAAAATAACATTTAAAATATCATTTATACAGTTACCATCTTTATTTGTATTATTCATAATTTCACCCTTTCGTTATTTCACTATTAATTTATGAGTAATATTTTATTTGGTGATAGACATATTAACTATATATTAATAATTGTTAAATTTAAATTTTTATAGTATAATTATTTTAGGTGAGATAAAATGGAAATATATATACAATATTTAATTATTGCTGCAATACTTGCGATTATTTTATTAATAATATTTAAACTGAATAAGAAAGGTTTTGATATTGAAGCTAATAAGTTAATTACTTATTTAGGAGGAAAAGATAATATCGTAAATGCAGAATGTAACATGAGTAGACTTAAAGTAATACTAAAAGACATTACTAAAGCCGATAAAGATGGAATTCAAAAATTGGGCGCTAAAGGGGTAGTTGAAATTGATAATCAATTGAAAATAATTTTTGATAAAAAAGCAAGAGAATTAAAAAAATATATCGAAGACTTACTCTAAGATATATTTTTTTTATATCAATTCTAAATCTAATATGTCAGAAATTTTTATTTTTTCTCCATTCAGTGTTAATAAACTATTAGTTGTTTTTCCAACAATTGTTTTTTCATAAATACCATCAACTAATTTTAATTTAACTTTTTGCCTGTAGATATAATTTCGCGCATTAAATATATCTTTTATTTTCATTGATAGATTTCTATTGTCGCTAAATCTAGTATCTTTTTTAGACATACACTCTTTTTGATAATTATTAAATTCTTTTTCTACTGGATTAACATAAACTCTTGGTAAATCTTTCATATTTATCACCCTCATTATAATTTATGATAATAATAGTTATTTTGTACCATAATATAAATATGAAAAAAAATAATAAATATAATATTCTCATATGTATATCTATTATTATGATAATTAGTTTACTTAATATGATTAATACTAAATTAATAGATGTTATATATGTAAATCACTTCATAAAACAGTTTATATGGTATATAATAGGCTTTACCATAATTTTTGTAATTACTAAAATTAATGTTAACAAATTTTTTGAATATAGTTTTTTCTTATATTTATTCTCAATTATTTTACTTATTTTAGTGCTATTTATTGGAACTGAAGTAAATGGCGCAAAGGCCTGGTTTTCATTTTATGGTTTATCATTTCAGCCTAGTGAATTTACAAAACTTACATTGTCTTTTTATTTAACGTATTTGGCTACTAAATTTAATAATGTTGTAGATAAGAATCATTTTAAATTTTTTTTACAAATTACAATTATCACAACAATTCCTAGTATTCTTGTATTTATTGAACCTGATACTGGAGCTATAATTTTTTATTTAATAATTTATTTAGTAGTATTATTTTATTCTAAAATCAAAAAACTATATAAATTTCTCTTTATTATTTCATTAATTGGTATGTGTGGTATATTTGCATATTTTTATTTATTTAATCAAGATATATTAATAAATTTAATTGGCACATCTTTCTTTTATAGAATAGATAGATTAATCATCTTTAGTGATAATTATCAAATAACAAATGCTTTAACACTTATTGGATCTGCATCATTTTTTGGATCTGGCATTAATGAAGTTGCTTTATTTGTACCCGAATCTCCTACTGATTTCATATATGCATTTAATATAGGGAATTATGGTATATTTTCAGGTATATTTGTAACTATTACATATTTAATTTTAGATATTTTATTAATATTAAACTATAAAAAAACAAATAATAAATTATTTGCTTTAATCTTTATATACCTTTTTATATTTCAACAATTATATAATATATTAATGAATATAGGATTATTACCTATCATGGGTATTCCTCTTCCATTTTTATCTTATGGTGGTAGCGCACTTATAATATATTTTATATTTATTGGTACTTATTTAAAACTTATTTAGATCTTACTGGATAATAATAGTTATATGATGTTTGACCATAAGGATATGCTGGATTATAGTATGTTGGAGCTGGAGTAACATATACTGGTCTAGGTCTAGCAATAGATGCTACTGCTCCACCTGCTAAAGCTCCAAATAAAAATGGAGCTGCTAAAAAGAATCTATCTCCTTCTAACTCTTTTTTATATGTATAGGGATTACTTGAATAATAATTGTTATTCATAAAAAAATCCTCCTTTCCATACATTATATGAAAAGAAGAATTTTCTTTTTAGTTATAAATACCTAGATAATAATTCTTTTTACCTTTTTTTATTAATAACACTTTAGATTCTATTGCAATATTTTTACTAATTATCTCATCATAATTAGTAATTTTTTTATTGTTGATACTAATAGCGCCAGCTTCAATCATTTCTCTAGCTTCTCTTTTACTTTGGCAAATATTATATTTTACTAATAATTCATTAATTACTAAATCATCATTATCTAATGTAAAGTTTTTAACTCCAGTTAGTGATGATATTATTTCTTCACTAGTTAATTTAAAGATATTTTCACTGAACAAGTTTTCACTTATTTTAGCGGCTTTTTCAAAATCTTCTTTACTGTGAATATCTGAAATAATCTCCCTAGCAAGAATTTTTTGAGCTAATCTTTTTTCTGGTGATAAGAAATGTTCTTTTTCTATTTCCTTTATTTCATCTAAACTTAAGAATGTAAATACTTTTAAATAATTTATAATAATTTCATCATCAAAATTTATTAAATATTGATACATTTCATAACTTGATGTTTTATTTTTATCAAGCCACATAGCGTTACCTTCAGACTTACCTATCTTATTACCATATTTATCAGTGATAAGTGGCATAGTGAATCCATAAGCTTCTTTATCGTTTTTCTTTCTTATAAGTTCAATACCTGAAGTAATATTACCCCACTGGTCAGATCCTGCGGCCTGCATAATACATCCCTTAGTTCTAAACAAATATTCAAAATCTAAAGCCTGCATAATCATATATGAAAATTCTGTATAGGTAATACCTGTATCTAATCTTCTTTTAATTATATCTTTATCAAGCATATAATTAATATTAAAAAATTTACCATAATCTCTTAAAAAATCTATAAAGTTTATATCTTTGGACCAATCATAGTTATTTACTATTTCTGCTTTACCTTCAAGAATAAAACTTACTTGTTTACTTAATCCTTGTAAATTTTTATCAACATCTTCTTTTGATATAATTGTTCTTTCACTGGTAGGTCTTGGATCTCCAATTAAACCAGTAGCCCCCCCTACTAAAAGAATTGGGTTATGTCCAGCTCTTGCTAATCTTTTAGCTGTAACTAATGATGAATAATGACCAATGTGCAAACTATCAGCAGTTGGGTCTGTTCCCCAGTAAAATGTGATTTTTTCTTCATTTAATTTTTTTTCAATTTCCGGTGAGGACACGTCTTTAATTAGTCCTCTTTCTTTTAATTCTTCATATAATTTCATTTTTTCCTCCTTATAAAATTTCTAAAAGTTTATTTAAATTATTTATATTATCAAAGCTAGTATAACTATTAAATTCATTAAAATAAATAACATTAATACCTAATTTATATGGCATTTTTACATCAAAATTTATATTATCTCCTATCATAAGACATTCATTAAATTTATGTGGATAACATGCTTTTTCATAAACTTTAATGTTTGGTTTTCTACCTAAATTATCTACTCCGTATACATGTTTAAAATATTTTTTTAATTTTCTTGTTTCTAATCTACTTTCTTGAGTTTCATAAAACCAATTTGAAAGTGCAACTAGCTCATATTTATTACTTAAATACTCTAATATTTTTTTAGTATCACTATTAATAAGTGTAGATTCTTTAGAGTAATACGATATCATCTTATCAAGTTCTTCCTTAGTAAAAAAAGCGCCTATTTTTGAAGATATAAACTTACTCATGTTTTCTTTTGTATACTCTATATTACTCTTTTCAAATTCTTCGAGTATGTCATATATATATCTAGCATTCACTTTTTGACTAGTTAAATTAAAATCATCAAGATATTTAGTATATGCATTAATACAATCTGGTTCTGATTTCAGTAATGTATTATCTATATCAAAAATTATTCTTTTTATCATAAAATCCTCTCTAAAAATAAAAACATAAATTAAATTAGTAAGGACGAGATTAACCCGCGGTACCACCTTAATTTATGTTTTTTACATACTCTTTAAATGTTAACGATTTTTTTACCGATTTAGCTCCAGAGTTGTAAATTCCTTCTTCACTAACAATTACATTATATATTATTTTTTTAATTTTATCAACTATAATTCTTTTGATTCTTTGAACAATCTTATTATATTTCTAATGCACTGTATATTATTTAAAAATATATCTTAATCTAAATTGACATTATGATAAATAGCTGTTACATCATCTATTTCATCTAATAGTTTATACAATTTATTAAAATTTTCTAAATCTTCATCACTTAATTTTATTTCCTCTTTAGCAAACATTCCTACTTCATCGTACTCATAAGAAATATTAGGATTTATTTTTTCTAAAGCACCTTTTAATTTATCATAATCTCTAGGATGAACACTAATTGTAACCAATCCTTCTTCATCTTCTAAATCTACTGGATCTATATCATTTTCTATTAAAGCATTCATAACTGTTTCCTCATCTAGTGATACTGATAGTACTGCTAAGTAGTCGTAGTTATATGAAACTGAATTAGTGACACCTAAACTTTTATTAATTTTATTAAATGCTGCTCTAACCATACCTACAGTTCTATTAACGTTATCTGTTAAACATTTTATTATTAACGTTGAAGCACCAGGGCCAAAACCTTCATATACTGCTTCAAAATATTCATCTGCTCCAGCACCTTTAGCTTTATCTATTGCTCTAGCAATAATATCACTTGGTACTTGTTCCTTTTTAGCTTTTTCAATTAATCTTCTAAGCGAATCATTTGAATCGGGATCTGGATTTCCCTTTTTTGCTATTAAATAAATTTCTTTTGCATAAGTAGTATAAATTTTACCCTTAGCAGCTCCTGTTTTAAGTATACTTGCTTTTCTTACTTCATATGCTCTTCCCATATTAAAACACCTCTTCTATAATAATTTTATTTCTTTTAAAAACTTATAGGCAATCTGATCATTTTTTCGTTTTCTTAGTTTAGTTATTTCTAAAAATGGATCATATATTTTTCCATATGAATACTTTTCTTTAGTCATGACATATTCTAAAGCTTTAATTATTAATTCTTTATTATCACGTGTGAAGAAAAATACTTGTGCCCTATTTAAAGTTTTCTTAGAAACTTTCTTTGCATGTATATTATATAACCATTTACTTTTTTTGGCAAATGTAAATTTATATCCATCTAATTTTTTTAATCTTCTTATGGTATCATAATATCCCATTTCTATGTTATCAAATATTTTAAGTTTATCGGCATTAAACATACTACCAAGTGATCTAGATGGACTTATTGTTATAATTTTTGCTTTACCTATTTTTTTCCTTTTTACACCGACTGATTTTAAACTTATAACATATATTTTTTTATAATCTTTATCTTCAAGCATATTTGATGGTGAAATATCGTAAAATCCACCATCTAAATAATAATTATCACCATCAAGAGGAATAGATTTAAAAACAGGTAAAAAACAACTAGCTAATATGTAATCGACTAGCTTACCTTTTGGTATGTCTTCTTTATATAAATATAATGGTTTTTTATCATTAAGTCTATATGTAACTAGTCCATAATCCATATGACTATTTCTTATTTTATCTTCATCTATTATTTCTTTTAGTTTATCATGTAATCTAGAAATATTTAAACCTTCATTATTTATTAATTCAAGTACTGGCTTAGTTAATTTTTTTACATCAAAATCATAGTCATCTATTTTAGAGTTTGTCATTCCTAAAAGACCTGTGATATCTTCATTAGTCCAAAATTGTTCTAATTTACTAGTCATACCAGACACCATTAAAGCTCCATTTAATGAGCCTATGGATGTACCGGTAATGCCATCTATTTTTATTTTTAAATCGTTTAGTGCTTTTATAACACCAACTTGATATGATCCTTTACTTCCCCCACCTTCAAGCGCAAGGCCTATCATTTAGTTCTCCAAAAACTAGTATAAATTTTACCAAAAAATTTTGATATTATTTTGCGTTTTCCTTCATAATATAATCTGTCATTAAATTTGTCAATTGTATCAATTTGGTAGTTAAGTATATCATTAAATTTATTTACATCACTGCAAACAACTGAGTAATAATTTTTATCTAAAAATAAATTACTTAATATATATTTATAATTTAATCCTCTATTATTAATGATTTTTTTCATTAAGTTTTTGTGACTCATTATAAAGTCATCATTACTTGCAATGTTTATAGTTTTTTTATTTAATTCTTTTGAATGGTCAATTGTTTTTACAAATGCATAGCCAGCATCTATATTAGTTATAATACTTAATTTAGACTTTTTATTTACATTATATATAATCGCATGTGCTGGATTAGTAGAAATTACTAAAGGCACTCTAACTATGACATATTTTTTCAACTTTTCTTTAATTAATATTTCAGCTTTGTTTTTATAAAAATTATATGGTTCTTTGCTATTAACCACTATTTTAGTTTTAACATCTACTTCAGTCGATGAATCTCTATATATAGATGTACTTGAGGCATAAATTAAAGTCGCATTAGGATTATAATAATTTATAGATCTAACAATATTTTCAAGTGCTTCATATTCAACCATTTTTGTTAATTCTCTTTTTAAGTTAGATAATGGAGGCAACACTGAGGCTAAATGAATAATATAATCATTTTCTTTTACTAAACTTTCCATAAGTATTCTGTCACATATGTCACCATATATTATATTTATTCTTTTTTTATATTTTTTTAAAGTTTGATGAACTTTGCTGTTACCCAAATCAAGTGCAGTTATTTCATATTTACCTTCACTAAGTAAATATTTTAAAACTTGCACTCCAATTGTACCTGAAGCTCCTGTAACTAAAACTTTTATCATATTTGCCTCTTTTCACTCATATTATATAGAAAATTATATCATTTTTTTTGAATTTTAGCAAAAAAAAAGTTTAACTTAGTTAAACCTTTTATCCGTTATTTACACATGATAGATTTTCAAATGTAATTACTCCACCGAATGTATCTTCAGCAAGTTCACTTTGATCGATTGCTAAATTATAAAAACGAACATCAATTGACCATGTTAATGTTGATAGAACATCTGCCCCATTTAATGTAAATACAGCGTCATCAACTAAAGTTGTTGCAGCAGTTATGTTGTGTAAACTTAATTCAGTAAATGAATTAACAGTATTAGTAGAAGCTGTTGTATTAGTAACAGTTGCAGCTCCTTGGATTGTTAACTCATTGTATGGTGTTGTATTTGCTACAGTATTAGTAAATTGTCCACTAACATTAGGTGTATAAACCAGATCATATGTACATACATTAGCTCCTCCACCATTACCGTTTTCTGCATCTAATGATAAAGTAGCTGTTTCTTCTTTAAATGCACTGTAATCATTTTTTCCTGCTGTTTCAAGCATATCTGCTAAAGTAACTTCCATAGTAATTGGAGTTGCACTTGTATTAACCGCATCAATTGATCTTGTGATTACATCAATTTCAGATTCAGCAGAGTTAGTTCCTGAAGCTGTAAAGTATGCGAATGTAGCTCCAACTACAGCTACTAAAAGTGTTGCTACTGCAATTACAGTTAGCAATAAAGTATTTTTTCTTTCCATATTTTATTTTCCTCTCTATTATAAATATATCAAAAATGTTTTTGTTTTTCAAGTATTTTTATTGATTTACAAAAACATTTTCACAGTTTACATCATCTAATATTATTTTGCCTCCAAAACTAATATTTGTATTATCATCTTGATTAAATTCTTGATTATAAAAACTAACTGTAAATTCCCAATTATATTCAAGTGTTTTGCTTACACCCGTTACACTGATTTCTTGATTTTCAAGTAGCATCAATCTACTTGTTACATTACCTAAATTAGTTTCTGGTATTGATAAATCTTTGGTTCCTGATACATCATTTGTCATATAACCTGATCCTTTTATAGTATACTCATTAACATTAGAAATATTAAGTGCACTATTCATAAAAGGAATACTCGGTTCATATACCACATCATAATTACATTTAAGTTCTCCACCATTACCGCTAGTATTCAAAACTATTTTTATTGGTGTAATATTCGAAGCTGTCACTGCTGGCACTGTAGTACTTATATTATCTTGACTCATTATATTACCTTCTACTTTTAAACCTATCTCACTACCATTAATCGTATGTGCTAGACCTGATTGTGCACTTTCTATTTCAACAGATCCAAAGTCATCTCCTGTTATTGGTGATGTAAAATATGCATAGGTGGCTACTATAGTAAAAGTTAACATAATTATTAGTAATATTAATGATAATTTTATTCTACTATCCTTCATTGATTTTCTCCCTTTTTATGATTTAGTCATTGAACTTATTAATTCATTGCCTACTGTTATTGTCAATCCACTTATTTCACTATCAGGACCGCCATTTATTTGATATACATTAGGTATTATTATACTTTGATCTTCAATTAACTCAGTATCTTTAGAGTTTTTCATCATTAAGTTTACTTGTTTTAAATTATTAATTGATGTTGTATATGTATATGCAACATTTTCTATGTTATTTCCGTATGTAATTTGATGTGTACCTACATACTTACTTAAACTTTCAATATCACTTTCTTTTAAACTAAAAGTTCCGGTAAAAGTGTCACCTGATGATGAAATTATTTTTATATTATAGTTACCTTGTTTTAAACCAGATAAGGTGAAATTTCCAGAGGCATCAGTTGTAGTCTTAATATAACCATTTTGAATACTTATATTAGCATTTGCTAAATTAGTACTATTTTCTTTAAGTACTCCCTTAACAGTGTAATTTGTTGTAGCTTCAGTTGCTTGAGCTGATACTCCTAATTTTAAATATAATTTATAATTAGATAAATATTCTGGAGCAAATTCATCAAGCCATATTCTTACAATATAAGTCTTTGCATTACTTCCAGAAGAACTTTTCCCTATAACAGATTGATATAGATTATAAGTTTCACTATTTAAATCGTTTGGCACTAAATCTGCTAAGCTTACTATATCACTTACAATTACGCTTTCACCTGTTGATGGATTATATTCAAATATCGCTGTGTTTAAAAATTCAAGTGGGATTAAATTTGATTCTGGTGATGAGGCTGCATTAAAAGCTTCATAATCATACCCTAATGTAATAACAAAATCAGAATCTAAAGAACCATTGTTTTGCAAATAGATAGTACTCATTGATTCACTTTCTAAAGCTACTGCATCCGGAGTTGGTAGCATATTGTTATTTACTATTGAAGATGTTGATGAACCAAACTCAACTACTAAAGTTCCTGTTTCAATATTTTGATTAGAAGTACTTGTGTCTATATCAAAAAAAACTGCATATGAAAATCCTAATGTCATTACAGTTAAACATATAACACTTACTAATATCACTGTTGTTTCTTTTTTTAATTTCTTTATCGTTATCATAGATAAGTCTCCATACTCTTATATCAATATTAACACATATTTAAATTTTAGACAACAATAATGCAATAAAAAAACTAGAAATTTAATTCTAGTTTTCAGTATTATAACTTGAATAATACTCAGCTTCATTTTCATAACCTGTATTATTAAAACTCATCCATAATGGAACTGAAACAATTAAAAGCACTACTGCTATTACTAGTTCCACTAAAGCCTCAGTTATAACAAATTTTCTTGATTTAATCATATCATTTCCCCCTTGATGATATAATCATAGCATATTTGTCACAAAAAAGCAAGTTTTAGCTAAAATTATAGACTATTACTATTACTATTATAATCAATAATGCACATACTATTTTTGATGATTTTGTCATTTATTTACCTCACGCTTTATAATTTTATAACAATTGTTTTTTTTTTGCAATAAAATAGTGAGTTTTAACTCACTATTTACATCTTCTTTATATTTTTGTTAATTAGGTTATTGTAAAGTAGTCCAATTATAAATCCACCGATTAAAGTTATAAATAATTGTTCTATTACACTTCCAGTAATCATAGATATGACAACCATTAAACCTAGTGAAAATAAATAAGAAATATTTACAAAATTAAATTTTTCTCTATATTTTTTGAGTAATTTATATATACCTAAAATTAGTATTAGTATATAAGGCCAAACTAGTAATAACCTTCCAATAATTCCTAAAGAGTAGAACTGTGCTAGAAAATCATGTTCTAAATAAAATCCTCCGCTTCTAAAAACAGATGCACTCATTCCAAAAAATTTATCTAATGAATTATTGTTATTTTCATATATATCTGACATTATATGTGTTTCTATTTTTCTATTGTCAGCTCTATCCCAAAAGTCCTTATACATGACATCTATCCAAAAATTTTGATGACTTTCATAATTGTAGATATCAATCACAAAAGATTTGTTTAAATGGTAAGCTTCATAATTATTATATATAAATGCTGATTTATCATTTAATGATAAATCACTTATTTCAATATATTCTTCATCTGTCATATAAACTGCATCACCGACATAATCATCTGCAAATAGTCTGTGCGTAATTGGAGCAAATTGAAGTAATATTATCAATAAAATAAAAATTATACCGTACTTAATTGATACTACTTTGTTAAAAGTTAATTCTTTTTTGATGCATACCAAGAATAAATATATTATAAACATAAGAATCATTATTATTATCCATACATAAGATGATATTCTTGTTCCCAGCATTAGTAATGCGACTATTTGTAAAAATAAAGCTACTAAATACTTATTGCTTTTTTTATAAAAAACATAATATATGATTATTGGTAATAACATTGTTAGAAGTGCTGCTACTTGATTAGCGGACATAAATAAACCTCTTGAAGAAATATCTACGCTACTCACAATACCTTCTTTAGTAAACCAACTAAAAATATTTGAAGTTATAAATTCTGAATTATCACCATAAGATGGAAGAGATAAGCATAATAAATTAGTTACAATAATAAAACTACTTATAATTAAAGATATTAAGAAAAAAACTTTTCTTATATTTTCCTTAGTAAAATTAACATGATATGTTATAAATGCAACTGCAAGTGGTAAAATCATTCTGGTTATATAAAAAATCTCTTCTGTTAAATTGTAATTATATGTACCAGTTGGGTTATAATCAAATGCTAATCCATTTAAGTGATGAAGTATAAAATACACTATTAAAACAATGCCATAAGATATTACAAGTATAAAAACTGTTACCATCCTAAGAATTGTTGATGGAGAAAACCCTATAAAATTAATTACTGTATCTGTATATAATAAATAAATATCTAAAAGCGGTTGAATAATTAAGAATATCATTAAAGATATTTTTATTATCTTTTTCAAAATATCTCCTCAATACTTTTTATAATATCAACATTTTCTTTTTGACTATTTTTTATATTTTCTTTTAATTTAATAATTATATTTTTATCCTGAACTACTTTTTTTAAAGATTCATATAAACTATTTTCATCATTTTGTATTATAAGAGCATTTTGATTTGTAAGCATTTCATCTACACTTGAATATCTCATAGCTAAAACTGGAACTTCTAAAACTAAACTCTCCATGACTGTTAAAGGATATCCCTCTGAGTAGCTTGTTAAAAGAAGTAAATCACTCGATTTAATGTATGGATATGGATTTGTTTTCATACCTACTAGTGTAATATTTTCTTCAAGGTTAAATTCCTTAATTTTATTTTCGTAAATTTCTTTTTCATCACCATCACCAACCATAGTTAAATGAACATTTGTTAATAATTTTTCTTTTTTTAATTTACCTAAAACATTGATTAATCTTTCATAGCCTTTAACTGGATGAAATCTTCCAACTGTTATAAGTTCTATGTTTGAATTATAAGTTATGTTTTCTCTTTTTGAATTTTTTATTATTTTTTCTGAATCCATATAGTTATTAATGACCAAAATGTCTTTAGCTTTATATTTTTTTTCAAATTTTTCTTTTATATCTTCACTAATCGGAACAACTAAATCTAAATTTGAAATAGATTCATTATATATACTTTTATAATTTTTAGATGGATCATTATTTGAATAATCAGTATGTATAAAAGTTATTTTTTTACTGCTTTCTCCGCATGCAGTAAATATAGTACAA
>CAYJBC010000015.1:0-19909 GCA_964368535.1 uncultured Muribaculaceae bacterium | reverse complement strand
TATGTTTTTTGTTAATTTTATCTACTAAATTCATAAATTAACCATCCTTTCTTCTCTATTTTCAACCAATAATCTTGTAAGGTTCCAGCGGATTATTTTCTCGGGTCCAGTAAATTATAACACATATGCTATAAAATATCAACTAATTTAGGTTATAATCATACTACAAAAAACATTTGATTTAGATTATTTATTTCTTTCATTTACATTCTTATTATTATCATACTTTAAATTAATTAAATCATTTTTCAAATCATATAATTTACTTTTTTCTTCTTCAATTTTATCTAATTTAGAAGGCGGCATTACATCTAACAATTCTTCATTCTCTCTTTTATTTATTACTTTTTCTTTATTATCTAAAAATTTAACTTTTGATATTTCTCCATTTTTATATAATAAATTACTTTCTTCTCCCAAATAACTCTCTATATATTCTTTATCAATAACTTTGTCACTTCTAGTAAAAGATATTTTAAATTTCTTAGATCCTTTAAATACATTTTTATAATTGCCCATTCCAACATTAACAAAAAGATTATTTATTTTGTCTTTTATAGTTTTATTAGACTCTAGTTCGTTATATTCTAAATCAGTTATTACACCAGTATTAGCTAATGATTTTAGTGATTTTAAAACAATAGATTGACTAACAGTTTTATATTCTTGTCCCTTATTTAAATCTAATGCTAAATTCATCATTTCAGTCGCAAAATATTTCTTCTTATTTTTAATAAATGGAGTTTTTATAAAATTTACCCCTACTTTTTGATTAATTACATTTTTATTATCAATACCAAATAACTCAGACTTTTTATTCTTATACATTATCTTATTATTTAAAAATAATACAAGCGATGTACTTAAAGCTAAAGCAATAGAAGTTCCTATATTTAATATGGCAAGTATTGCTGCACTTAATATCAAAACTGGTTTAATTATTTTTTTCATTACTACCTCACTATACTAATTTTACCATATAATAAAAAAAATAGTAATTACTTACTAAAATTTATAAAATATATGTATAACCTTACCAACTTTTTCTACTATGTTCTTAGAATTTTTTATCGCATAGGATTTACCTATAGCTTTACCTCCAACTGTAAGTGATGCAACAAAACTACTTACTAGTAAACTCACAATAATTATATTAATATTAAACGTAACGGATAAAGATATAGCAATAACCGCTGCCAAACTTCCAGATATTACACCACAAATGTCTCCAATAACGTCATTAGCAATATTACTTACCTTTGCAGCATTTTTTATCATAAATAAACTTTCTTTAGCACCTTTATGTTTCTTCGCTGCTCTTGCATGATGTGAATGCTCAGCATCAGATACAACAGCTACACCAATAACATCAAAAAATACACCAATTAATACTATCGTGATCATGGCAATAATCGCATAAAAAGTACTAAATGAATTTACTATAGTATTAGATATAGTTCCGAACAAAGCTGAAAGAATAAAAGTTATAACAAAAATAGCTAAAATCCACAATTGTTCTTTTTTCTTTTTTTTAATTTTTTTCATATTTTTTCTCCAAAATAAATGCATAAATTGAACTTTATGCATATTTAAAATTCGAGTGGTAATATCATAAATAAATTTTACGGCTTAGGTCAAGTTTGTTTTCCACATTTCCAATCCCTTAGTTACCTTTAGGTGATTTCTCTTTCATAGAAATGAGTGTTTGTCGCCAAAACACTTACTTGATGACCACTTAGTCCGTACTTCAATCTTTATAATATCTATGTAATAACATTCTAGAGGATTTCCCAAACAAAATTTTTATCCGTTATTATTCGCTTTTGCAAAAACAATTTCAAACTTAATATCCGCTGTTTTCACGCACGACAAGCAATTTTTAATATATTGGAACATATCAGGCGAGGGTTATATGCCATTATAACTTTACCTAATATTATTATTCATATATCCACCCTAATCTGGGCGAAAAAAGCAAATATACAAATATCCTTCATTACTCATCTGATGAATTTTTAGGCCCATCTTCAAACAGAAATTTTGACTAGAATAATGCACCACACGCCTACAATTATACAATATTTTAATAAAAAAGTAAAGTTACTCCACTGGAAGAACTATACTATTCCATTTACCTGTAAGAGTTATATCCTCTGTTATTTTAGTATTAAAATCAAACTCTTCACCATTTAAATACCAACCATCAAAGATGTAACCATTAAGCACAGGTGTTTGCGGTTCAGAAACAGTTTGTCCATTAACAACTTTTTCTGCTGCCACGCTTGTACCACCCTTAGAATCAAACACAACATCAAAACTTCTAAAGACATACAACCCAATTAAGAGTCCTCCTAATGCAATTACTGCAAGTGCAATAAAACCTAATACAAAACTTTTTTTCTTCAATTAACTCAACCCTACTTTCCATCAAAGTATATCATAATTTACTTTGTTTATCTACTTTTATTTATAATATTTTCTTCTAAATTATATGCATATAGATAACTTAGTTTCTTTTTAGTTTCTTGTTCCAACATATAAAGCTCCTTAAGCATCTTTTTTACTTTGGAAAGTGATAAATGTTTTTTATATTTTGTTAGTAATACACTTTCCATTTTTTCTATTTCTCCTAGTAGTATTCCTGCACCATTTTCTCCTGTTTCTTCTAAATTCATAAATAATGATAATAATTTCTTATATTTCTTAATGAATTTTTCTTTTAAAGAATGCTCAATCATGCTACTATCAAAAAGTAATAATTTATTGATTTCAAAATTCTTTAAATTCGGATATATTACAACTGGTTCAGATAATTCTAAACTAAATTTTTTATCCGCAACTTTATTTTTAATAATTTCACAACTCATATTAATCCTCTATTTTTAGTTTATTATTATTTCGCCATTCTTCGATTAACTTATGATTACCACTCATTAATACTTCTGGAACTTTCATTCCTTTATATTCTGCTGGTTTAGTATAAGAAGGGTAATCATAATATTCTTCATTGAAAGATTCTGATTCTAAACTATCTTTATTTATTACCCCAGGAAGAAGCCTAATAACACTATCACATATAGCCATCGCAGGTATTTCTCCACCAGTTAATATGTAATCTCCTATTGATACAATTTCATCAGCTAAGGATTTTATTCTTTCATCAAATCCTTCATAATGACCGCAAATTATAATTAAATGTTTAATTTCTTTAAATCTATTAACCATTTTCTGGTTATATTTATTACCTTCTGGACTAAGCAATATAATGTAGCTATCATCCTTTTTAATATCTGCTATGGCATCATAAATTGGTTCACATCTAAGAAGCATTCCAGGACCGCCACCATATATTGTATCATCAACTTGGTTATTACTTAATTTAGAATAATCTCTAAAATTTACAGTGTTAATTTCAACTAGTTTATTATTTACAGCTCTTTTTATAATAGATTCATTAATTAATCCATCAAACATATTCGGAAATAAAGTAAGTATATCTATTTTCATATCATTAAATCCTTTCCATTTCTTGTTACTATTTTTTTGTTTTCTAAATCTATTTTTTCTATATATTGATCTATTAAAGGAATATAAAAATTAGTGTTCCCCGCTATATATAATAAATCATGTGCAATATTTTTTCTAATTTCAATAACTTTTCCAATTAACTCATTATTATCATATACTTCAAAACCAGGTAAATCACTAAGCAAATATTCATTGTCTTTCAAATTTAAATCATCTTTAATTATGTAAACATTCGACTTAACATACTTATAAACCTCATTAATATCAGTAATATTATCAATAGTTACCATATCAAATCCTTTATGTGGTCTATAACTAGTTATAATATGCTTTTCACCATTAATATATATTGCAAAACCTTTTTTAAATACTATATTTTTTTTATCAAAGTCACTTTTAATTTTTAATTCACCTTTAATACCATGACTACTAGTTATAACTCCTAAAAATATTTTATTTTCCATTGTATACCTCATACATTAAAATAGAAGCACAAACTCCTGCATTTAAACTTTCACAAGAATTTTCCATAGATATTTTAACAAATTTATCAACAGGAAGATTTTTGTTTATTCCATTTCCTTCGTTACCTATAATAATTGCAATCTTTTCCTTTTTAAAATCCCTAATATTATTGCCAGATAATACATCAGTCCCAACAACTATATAACCATCATTTTTTATCTTTGGTATTTCCTCAAATAAATTAGCCTTCTTAAAATTAATATTGAATATCATTCCTTCTGATGATCTTATTACTTTTTCATTATAAATATCCACAGTACCTTCACCAAGTATAATATTTTTAAATCCAAAAGCTACTGCACTTCTTATAATTGTACCCAAATTACCAGGATCTTGAAGATTATCCAAAATTATAATATTACCATCAGATACGTTTTCAGTTAAAACTTTTACGGTTGCGGCAACTTTGCTTATATTAACTTGATTAGAAATTTTCTTCATAATTTCTTCAGTAACAATATACTTATTATCAAAATCATATTTGTCTTCTAAAGTAATTAAATCAACAACCAAGTTTTTTGAAAGTGCTATATCAACTAAGTGGTCACCTTCAATAAAAAACAAATTTTCTTCATCACGATATTTTTTGGATTTAAGTTTAGCCCACATTTTAACTTTTTCATTATTAACACTAGTTAACTCCATAACTTCAACCTCTTCCTTAGTTTTTTGTAATTTGGGCATGCTGCCTCCACTAATGCCCAAAAATCTTTACTATGATTAGGCTCAAAAAAATGACACAACTCATGTATAATTACATAATCAATTAATTCTAATTCTTTTTTTAATAATTCAGTATTAAGTGTTACTTCTTTTTTTCTAGTATGACATACTCCCCATCTAGTTTTCATTTTTCTAACCTTTATCTTAAATTCAGGCAACCCAGAAAAACATTTCTTACAAATATTTGCTTCGCCATTAAAGACTTTTATACACTCACTTACCCAAAATTTATTCAAATCATCAATTGATGAAGTATAGACAGTATCATCTTTAAAACCAATTTTAGGTAGATTATCTATTATTTTAACATTATATTCTTTTCCTAAATAATAAAATTTATCATTATATTCATTTTTTTGTTTTTGTTTTATATAAAGATTATATATTTCTTCCTCATTTTTTTTGATCATACCACTAACTTCATTTTCTTTCATTCTAAGTGGAGCCGATACAATTAAGTTGTTTTTTTCATCAACACGAAAATAAATATTTTTTATACTTTTATAATTAATAAATACTTCAACATTTATTTCTTTAATATTAATCTTCATAAAACCTCTATATAAATTTTATCAAATGTTAGAGAATATGTCTACTTTATTATAAAATAAAAAAGATGTAAATAAATTAATAATTATTTACATCAAAAACTTTTAACCTAATCATAGTATATTCTTCAAATTCTTGATCTATTTTTATTTTAACAGTCATTTGAGCATGATTAGCAACTTCTATTTCATTCATATGTTCATCATATAAATTATTTATTTTATATGTTACAACTTCTTTGTTCGGACCAAAAAACTCAACTATATCGCCTAATTTAAAATAATTTCTTTGTTCTATAGTTAGTACTTTATTGTTTTTATCGTATGATTTAACTATTCCTAAAAAATCTTTGTTTGTTACTTCCATTCTATCTGAAAAATATTGATCATCTTTTGTGGTTTCATCTTCAAAAAATTGATCTTTAGATTCTCTATTCGCACATCTATTTAATATATCTAAATAATATTTTTTCAAACTATCTGTTAATTTTTTTTCTTTGATTAAATCAAATATTTTTCTGTACGTTCCAATAATAGTAGCTACATAATAAATAGATCGCATTCTACCTTCCACTTTATATGACACTACACCCATATTCATCATTTCTTCAATATGGTTAATCATATTTAAATCCTTACTCATCATTGTAAAAGTAGGTTTATCATCATTTTCAAAACACCATCTACAAACCTGAGCACAGCCCCCTCTATTAGCATCTCTATTAGTTGTTACATTAGATAAAATACATTTGCCAGAAAAAGATGTACACATAGCTCCATGTATGAAAACTTCAGTTTCAACACCAGTATTATCAATTATTCTTTTAATATCTTTTTTGGAAGTTTCTCTTGCTAAGACAATTCTTTCTACACCCAAATTTTTCCAGAATAAAGCTGAGTATTCATTATATACACTAGCTTGTGTAGATAGCACTATAAATAAATTTAAGTTTAAATTCCTAACTATTTTTATAACAGCAATATCACTAGCGATAATTCCGTCCACTTTAATTTTTTCTAGATATCTCAAATAATCTTCTAAACCAATTAAATCTTCTTGATGAAATACAATATTAACTGTAACATATATCTTTTTATTAAGTTTATGAGTATATATAGTAGCTTCATTTAATTCTTCATTTGAAAAATTTTTAGCATTTGCCCTTAAACTATAATTTTGGCCACCAACATATACTGCATCAGCTCCATACATAAAAGCTATTTTAAGTCTTTCAAAATCTCCGGCCGGCGCTAATAATTCAAACATATTACTCACCTGCCTTTAATTTATAAATAGTTTCATTTTCTAAAAAACCTTTATATTCATTATATTTATTATTAAAAAAAGCATTCACTTCAATATTAAACAAATTTACAAGGACATACTTAGGTTTTTCTTTATAGTCAATATTTAATCCATTAAACACTTTATCGTAATAAAATATAGTACCATCTTCATTCTCTATCGAAATAAAATCAAAATCAGTGTTTTTTAATTTTAATTTACTATTATAATTCAAATCATGATAATCAGCATAATTGGTATTTAACTTCCTTTTAGAATATGTAACAGGTAAATAACCGTATCCATAAATACCAACTCTATTCTTACATTCACTAATAATATGGTTTGTTTCCTCAGTAGTTAAATCTGGAGAAATTATAACTGTATCCACATATTCAAGCATAGCATCAACACTTTTAGAATTCAAATTAAAATGACTAGAAAAAAGTATTTTTTCTACATTTAAGTTTTTTACTATCTCAATAATTCCCAAATCATCAAAAACAATTCCTTTTATATTGCTCGGTAATTTAGTTAAAACTTTAGCAAGATTATCTAAATCGTTATTAGACATCATTTTATTGATATATATATATGAATTTTCTTCTTTTACTTCATTTAGATCATAATATTTATTAAAACCAATAGAAAAAAACTTAAGTGGGTATAAAAATTTATTAATATCTACACTCTTAAGTTTATCTATGTCTTCAATATTTTCGATAAGGATTAAAATATTATCATATTTCATTTTTCACACTAACTGATAAACCGTCTCCAACATTATAAAACTTAGTAGTGAATTCAGTATTATCTTTTAAAAATTCAACATAATTTTCAATTTTTTCAACTAAGCTCTTTAAATTAGAACTATCTATATTTTCAGAATTCCCAACGTGTCCGTGGAAATTAATATTATCAGTAATAATAACTCCGTTAGGTGCCAAAAAGTGTTTGAATTTTTCAAAAAATTTAGTATATTGACCTTTAGCGGCATCTATAAATATCAAATCATATTTAATATCATCAGATAAATTAACTTCTAAAGCATCTTGATATACTACATTAATTTTATTATCCATACCACATTTTTTTACGTTTTTAAGACATTCCATATATCTATCTCCATCACGCTCAATAGTAGTAATATAACTATTAGCACTAACTGAAGCCATTAATATAGCAGAATAACCAATCGCACTTCCTATTTCTAAAATATTTTTTACATTATTTGCTTTAATATATTTCATTATAAATGTAATTGAATCTTTTTCTATAATCGGAACATTTTTTTCCGAGGCATATTTTTCCATTTCTAAAATATGTTGTTTCATATAACTCCTTCTATAATTTCCCCTGATTTCTCAGTTCTATAACTTTACTCTCAAAACCACTTATTGTTTCAAAAAAGAACACTTCTCCAGTAGTAACATCAGCTACAAAATATAAATAACTTGTATCAGATGGATTTAATGCTGAAGTAATAGATTCAAACGAAGGACTACAAATAGGTCCTATTGGAAGACCCAAAAATTCAGGATTTCGGGTATTATATCCGTTTTCTGCATTTAAATCATCGTAAGTTAAAATTTCACCAATTTCCTTTTGAACACCATAATATGATGTAACATCCATACCAAGAGGCATCGAAATTGACAATCTAGAGTATACCACTTGTGAGACTTTTTGTCTAGTCGAAGAATCTAAACCTTCTGTTTCAGCAATTGATGCAACTGTTAGTATTTCATGTATTGTTTTACCGCTATCAGTAATGTTATTCATAACTGAAGAAAGTTTAGCTGCCGTTTGATCAAGTAATTTTTCTATAATTTCTTTAACCGAAGAAGTTGAATAAAATTGATATGTATCAGGAAATAAATATCCTTCAAGTGGATAATATATTTCATCATCTAATATCTCATCAGTTAAAAACTGATATTTATTAACCAAACTACTAGCATAATCTTTATCTTTGAATACACTTAAAACTTCTTCATAATCATAACCAAACGATTCACTGATAGTCTTCGCATAATATGTAATACGCTTCCCTTCAACAAAAGTCACATTAATTGTCTCGTCATATATATTTGTGTTTCCATCACTAATTTGATTTAATATAGTTCCAGCACTATCCTGTCTATTTAATTTATATGTTCCTGCTTGTAAATCCATATTAAAATTAATTAATATATATATATTTGCTGCAAACTCACTTTTAATTATTCCAGCATCTTTTAGATCTTTAGTAATATCAAATCTACTAGTACCGCTTTTAATTTCAAAATTAACATAATCAAGTTCATCAGATACAGCAGACAAACCAATTAATATAAATACAACAATTGATATTAATAATAATACAATTGTAGAAATAATGATAATTATAATTTTCTTTTTATTCACTTTTACTCCTTTACATCTAACTTATTTAAAATTAATTCAAGCTGTACAATTTCTTTTTCTGTTACATCTTTTAAACTAGTAGAATTATCCTTGTATTTTGCAAAACAAATTTTATCATTTTTTTTATAAGCAACATAATTAAACTTATCATTTTGAACTATAAATAATATATCATATTTCTTATTATCTATACTTATAATACTACTTTCCATTTTGAAGACCTTTCATAAATGTATCTAAAATAACTGTTGCTGAAACAGTATCTATAATACCTTTACTATTTTTAGTATTTTTACCGCTATCTCTTAATAAATTTTGAGCAAATACCGTACTTAGTCTTTCATCAACTAAATGAACTTTGATATTGTTTAAATCTAAATAATTTTTCAATTCTTCAAATCTTTTAGTAGCAAAACCACTTGATCCATCCATATTCTTAGGATAACCTACAATTAAATCCGTAACGTTATTATCTTTTAACAATTTATTTAATTCCGTTGCTAAAGAATTATAATCCTTAAAAGATATAGTATTATATGGACAAGACAATGTATTAGTGCGGTCACTAATTGCAACACCACATCTTTTTGTTCCTAAATCTATTGCTAAATATCTCATTTACTTACCTAAATATCCATTTATAATGGCCCTTAACACTTCATTTGAATTATATTTTTTTATTTTATTTCTCGCATCATTATAACTTGTAATATAAGATGAATCTCCAGTTAATATATAACCGACTAATTGGTTAGCTGGGTCATATCCACCATCTTCAACTGATTTTACTACTTCGTTAAGTTCTAATAAAATTAATTCTTGTCTTAATTCTTTGATATTATATATACTTGTTTTATCCATAATACTTCACCTTCATATATGTATATATTTTATCACATTTAATAAAAAAAATAAATAAAAACATAAGAAGTTAATCTTATGTTTATATTTAAAATGGTGCAAGTAAAGGGACTTGAACCCCCATGGAATACTCCACTAGATCCTAAGTCTAGCGCGTCTACCAATTTCGCCATACTTGCAAATGGTGGTCCTCGTAGGACTCGAACCTACGACCGCCCGGTTATGAGCCGGATGCTCTAACCAACTGAGCTAGAGGACCACTGCTCTTTAATTTTAGCATAAAATTTTATCTAGCGCAAGCAAAATTTTATAGATTTAATTCGCTTTCTCCAGTTAAATAATTTATTTTTACACCAGGTTCTACATTATGTACATATACATTAAACAAAATTCCATCTTCAGTCATAGACTGTGCCTCAATTATTACACCACTAGCTACTAAATTATCCTCTTCATATACAGGAGTAACTCGGTATAAAACTGGATCACCTGTTTCTTGTATATAATCAGCAACCATGTTTTCAAACGGAAGCATACCATCTACATTAAAACTTCTAGTACCAGTTATAAGATTTTTTTCATTGGCATTTTCACCAGTTAACTGAAACCCAATTAGATGTGATCTATTATATAGATACTTTCCTGAAACATGATCATATTTAATGGTATGCCACCCCGATGGTTTAACTTGTCCAATACTATCTCTTTCTTCAGTGGGCATTAAACTTTGATCAATTTTGGAAAAAGCTACACCAGCTCTTCCTAAATAATCAAGTTCACTATAAGATTCAAAAATATCTAAATTCAATTCTTCTTCACTAAAATCAGGAACATTATTATCAAGTACTGTAAAAAGTTCTCCGTCATAATCAATTGTTGTATCTGAAGAATAGTCACCGCTTGTTTCATTTAATACTGGCTCACCTTGCTCTACTAAATTTTCTAAAGAAAATCCTTCTGTAAAATTCAAATAAGCTGCACTACCAGCAATAATTAATCCTAAAAATATTGATATCTTTTTTTTCATTATTTACTCCTAAAAACTTTCTTTGTTATTTTTTTATGAGAGTTCCCTTCAAATTGAGTTTCAGAAATCAACTCATACATATTTAAATTTAATTTTAATTTTAAATCACTTGGATATTTTCTATTAAAATAATATATCGTTATACTATTAATAATATTTTCCATATTTTCAAGAGATTTATCCTCAACAAAGTTATGCCCTTCAACTAATGTATCTTCAATACTATAATTTTTGTCAAAAAGTTTTTCAGAAAACTTAGAGATATGAATTAATTCAATATTTTTATTTATATCCTCTATAATCTTTATATCACTACTTACTCGTCTATTATTAAATAGCATTCCAAAATTATCATCTACACAAACTACTATATTCATATATTACCTCTATTAAAGTATAACATTATTTTGATAAAAGTGCTAATTTACAAACATTATTTTACATGCTATACTTATTTTAGAGGTAACCAAATGAAAAAAATATTATTAATTTTAACACTAATTTTAATACCAAATATTGTATATGCAATTGAAGTAACATCGCAAAATTATATACTGTATAACTTAAATGATAATACCATATTATTAGAAAAAGAATCAGAAGAAAAGATATATGTAGCAAGTTTAACAAAAATTACTACTGCTATTGTAGCTATAGAAAATTTAGATAATTTAGATGAAAAAATAAGCATTACAAGTGAGCATTTAGAAGGTTTAGCAGCAGCTAATGCAACAGTAGCAGGATTTAGATTAGGTCAAAGTGTTACATATAAAGATTTATTATATGGGCTTATGCTTCCAAGTGGAGCAGATGCTGCTCAAGCACTAGCTTTTAATATTTCAGGTTCCGATGAAAACTATGTAAGCTTAATGAATGATTTTGTTGTAAAGCTAGGACTTACAAATACTAACTTCACTAATACAACAGGTCTTCATAATGAAAATAATTATTCTACTGTCAAAGATGTATCTAAAATACTACTATACGCTTTAGAAAATGAAACTTTCAAAGAAATTTTTACTTCAACTAGTTATTTGACAAGTGATAAAAGCATTACATTTAAAAATAGTTACTCTGCTATAATTAACAATTACGAACTAAATAATTCATATATAAATGGTGCAAAAACCGGTTTTACTGATCAGGCCGGTTATTGTTTAGCAAGTATTGGAAGTTTTGAAGAAATGAACTATTTACTTGTTACGGCAGGTTCTGACTATGAAACTAAAGAACCTAATCATTTAATAGACTCAATTAGTATATACGACTACGTAGCAAACAACTACGAATATAAAGAAATATACACTGAAGGAGAAATACTTACTTATATTGATACAGCATATTCAAATAATGTACAATATAATGTAAAGGCTACAGAAAACTTAGAGATATATACACATAAAGATAATAATAAAAATGATTTCAAATTTTTATATGAAGGAGAAAAATTAATAGATCCAAGTTTTAAAGAAGAAAAAATTGGTGTTATCAATGTTACTTATAACAATAATATTATTCATACTTTTGATGTTATATATGATGGATCATTAGAATATTCTATTGAAGGTTTGATTACTATCTATTGGCAATATATTTTAGGTGGAGGATTATTTCTATTCCTATTATTAATAACTTTAATAACAAAAAGCAAAAGAAAAAAGCGTAAATAAACGCTTTTTTTATTTGTTATCTTGTAACATATTAAGTAAATCAATTTTGAACATATCTTTAGCTTGATTACTTTTACTTATCATTATACCTTTATAAGTTGTAAGTTCAGATCTATGACCTTCAAGCAAAATGTGTTCTGGAGTGATTTTCTCTAAAACAATAATTTTATCCTTTTTATAAGCTGTATAAACTAATGTAATATCCCCATGTATTTGTGAGAATGTTTTATCACTTGGAAGCTTAAGTTCATAAGTTTCACTATTGTTTTTTTTATTCGAAGAAATAAGTTCTCCTATTAATGTACCACTACGAAGTGATGGATAAAAATCAAAGTTTAATTTCTTAAAAGCAAGCATATTATACTTCTTTAAAGCTCTTTCTAACTTTCTATATTCATTTTCATCTATGTAGTCTAATACGAATCCTTTCATATATAATACCCCCTACTACAATATGATTATAACATATATGTTACATTTTGTCAAATATATCAACTACACGTTACCATTAGGAACTAAAATATATCAATAATTAAGGAAAATGTCAATAAAAAAAGGCTTTTTTAGCCGTTTTTTCTTAAAATCACTATAGTTTCACCAATATTCCAAGCATTTAAATTATATTCAATTACATTTTTATGCTTCTTTAAAACTTCATGAACTTCATTAGTTAATATATTAGTACTTTTCCCATGTATTATTCTAATTAATTCATTTCCCATACTAACGTTATCTAATATAAATTCATTTAATAATGGATAAACCATTGAAACTATTTCGCCATGTAAATCTAATTTTGGTGTCCTACTATTTAGGACCGGTTGCACTTTGTGGAATGACATTTGATACTCCCATCTTAGTATTATAGTGCGAAACAACATTATTTAAATTAGGTATACTCATTTTATTACCCATTTGAGCACAAGCAAGACCAGCAGCTATGTTTGAATATGCAACAATTCTTTCAATATCGTACTTTTGTAATAAACCATAAGCAAAAGCTCCGTGAAATATATCTCCTGCTCCAGTAGTATCTACAGCATTTACATTTATACCTGGCATAACTTTAATTTTATTACCATCAGTATATAAGGCACCTTTTTCTTCTAAAGTAATTATAATATTACTTTTACTAAATCTTTCAGCAAGTTTATTGTATATTGTCACCAAAGTTATTGTATTATTATAATCAATTTTAATTCCTGTAATACTTTCAGCAAATGTTTTACTACAAATAATATATTTACATAATCCACATAAATCAATTACTTCGCTAGTAGCTTTAGTAGCTGACATTATAGAAATAGCATTAGGATACCTACTTAATAATAATGTACTAGCATGATATTCATATCCATCAGTCATAATCAAATCAGCATCAATTTTAATTTCTTCAGCTTTTTTTACATGAGGAAGACTATCATCACTATTTATATTAAATATTGTTCTAGATCCATTACTTTTATTCATTAATATAAATGATGTAGACGTGTTTTTATCATACATAGTTTCAAAATAATTAGTTTTAACACTAA
Organism: uncultured Muribaculaceae bacterium; assembly: GCA_964368535.1. Taxonomy (GTDB): domain Bacteria; phylum Bacillota_I; class Bacilli_A; order RF39; family UBA660; genus CAKOSP01. The sequence continues at coordinate 5,801 of CAYJBC010000015.1, read as the reverse complement.
ACATTTCTAATTCTTTTTTTATTTTATCTCCATAAGAATCTGCTCCAATAGCACTAACTAAATAAGTTTCAATTCCCCATTTAGATAATAAACTAGCTTCATTAGCGGCAGTTCCTCCACCATTTTCATATTTTTCATTAATGTCATGCTTAAAATTTTCTTGCGGGTAAGCTTTAACAACACAACTTATATCATAAGATGTTTGCCCTACACATAATACTTTCATTTTTATGCACCTCTTTACTCTACTTATAATTATAATATATAAATATAAATATTTCTAGTTATTTTTTAATTTTTTTTATTAATTATATACAATTTACTATTTTTAAAAAATGCATAAAAAACATTTTCTATATCTATCTTGTTTTTAGATATTTCATTACTCAACCATTTTTCATTTTTTGATATTTTTTTTAGAGTATCTTCTTGCACTTCACCATCAATTATTATAGGCATTGGAAAACATGATTTATATTTATATTTTTCATATTTAAACACAGATAATCTTCCATTATTTTCTAAAAAAGCATATTCAACATCTTCTAAACTCTTAATTTGTTTTTGTCTTAAACTAAGTAGCAAATCATCTAAACTATATCGTTGCTTTATCATTTCATTATAATTAATTTTACCATTACAAACAATTAAAGAAGGCTTACCATCGAATATACTTCTAATTTTTTTCGATTTCATACTCATAAGTGCTACACCAACCTCAAGGCCTACTAAAATAAGAGCAGGAATAATACTCATCCACATTGAATCATTATAATTCTCAATACTAATTGCAACAAGCTCAGCAATCAGTATTGAAACTATTAAATCAATTATACCTAGTTGTCCAACTTCTCTTTTTCCCATTATCCTATATAAAAGAACAATAAAAAAATAAAAAAATAATGTTCTTATACTTATTTGAATTAATGCCATAATAATCACCTATATATATAATGTTTAATTAATATATATTTTATTCAAGCATATATTTTATTAGGTGATAATATTTTGAAAAAATATAGTTTTTATTTAAAAAATAGTGCATTATTTCTTACAGGGGAATTATTCATAGTGTTTATTTGCAGCCTACTAAACATAATTGGTCTATCCACTAGCATAACAACAATAGTGTTATTAGTATTAAATATATCATTTTTTATATTCTTAGGATTTAATAATGGTAATAGATCAATGAAAAAAGGTTATTTAACTGGATTTATCACAGGGTTAATATTAATACTACTTCTTTATTTAGTAAACATATTATTCTTACAAGGTGAGTTTAATATAAATCAATTTATATATTATTTAATACTGATATTATCATCAACTTTTGGTGGAATGATTGGAAAAGCAAAGAAAAAAGAAGAAAATTAATTTTTTTCTTCTTTTTTGATTCTTGTATATTCAGAATTGTTATTATTTATAAAGTAATTATGTAATTTAATTATTTTTTTTCTATTAGAAACATTAGTTATAAGAGATAATTCACTATTTTTCACTTCTAAAAATTGCCCAAATGTATAAATCCCTTTTTTATACAATTCTTCCCTTTCATCTGATGACAAAGGAAAATATTCAAGCAAAAAATTATAAAACAGTTCAGGATTAAGACTAGCTGTTCTAAATAAATATTCATCTATAAATTCAAAATCATATTCCTCGGACAATAACTTTATTTTATTAATCGAACTATCACCCAAGTTCCTAAATTTTTTTATATCAGAAAAGGATTTCATTTTTAAATCATTTAAAGTATATACTTTATTTTGAGACAATACAGTTAACACTCTAGCCCACACAGCATCTTTGTTTAACAATTCCTCTAAATCAGAAAACATATAAGAACCCTCTTTATATAAAACTAAATCTATATCACTAAAATATTTTTCTATTTTGTCTACTTCCCAGTTATCTAAATTTAAAGTTTCCTTAAGTACACGCCTCGAAGGAAAAATTAAATCACCTAAATAATATACGTTCTTATTAATCAATGATAAATATAAATGATTATCCAATTTACTACTAAAGATACTCATCAAATACTTCTCTTCAATTGATAAATTAAATACATATTCATCATTAAAAGCATACTCGAGATTGTATTTCATATATATTTCATCTAATAATAACATTGAATCTTTACCAAGACCTCGAATATGTTCAATTCTATGTCTAGGTATATTCAGTAGCTGTTTAAAAGAGTTTATATTTGCTCTTATTAAACAATTTTTAAATCTCAACTTATTAAACAATATTTCTAAATTCATAGCCTCACCACTTAATTGTGTATTGTAACATTTACGCAACATAATTTCAAGTTAAATCACTATAAAATTATATTCTCCTTCTTTCATTTCAATATAACTATCATCACTATAATACTCTTTTGTAACTGGATTTGCTTCCTTTTCTAAATATTCATTTTCATAAAGTTCTTTAAGTGTTATCTCATCATCTACACAAACATTATCTTTAAAGCATTTTATTCCAGCTTCAATAATTCTTTTTTCACTAACAATCATTAAATTATCATTATAATTTTGTACAACTTTAACAACAGTAGGAATTAATATAATTATAAATATGAATATAATAGTTCCAAAAATAATTTTTCTATTCATGATTTTCACCATAATATCTTTTTTTGAAACTATCTCGAAATTCTTCTAATGTACCATTTTTAATATTTTCTCTTATTTTATCCATTAGCCTATATAAAAAATTGATATTATGAATTGACAAGAGTCTCGCACCAAATGTTTCATTATCTATAATTAAATGTCTAATATATGCTTTTGTATAATTTTTACAAGCATAACAATCACATTCATCAAATGCTGTAAAATCTTCTTTGTATTTATTGTTTTTAATATTTATTTTTCCATCCCAAGTATATGCATGACCATGTCTTGCTAATCTAGTCGGTGCAACGCAGTCAAATATATCAATACCACGCATAACATTTTCAATTAGATCTATTGGATCTCCTACACCCATTAAATATCTAAGTTTATCTTTTGGTAAATATTTAGTAGTATCAGATACCATTTTATACATAGTGGGTTTATCTTCACCAACTGCTGTACCACCAACAGAATATCCATCAAAATCAAGTTCAATTAATTTTTCAGCACAGTATTTTCTAAGTTCTGGATAATCTCCTCCTTGAACTATACCAAAAAGTATTTGATTATCACCTCTAAATACATCTTTACCTCTTTTAGCCCATCTAATAGTGCGATCAACACTTTGTTTAACATAATCATATGTAGCAGGATAACCAATACACTCATCAAAACTCATGATAATATCAGCACCTAATTTTTGTTGTATATCAATACTTTTTTCAGGTGTTAATAGTAAGTTATCTCCATTTATATGGCTTTTAAATTTAACCCCTTCTTCAGTAATATCTTTCGGTTTAGCCAAACTAAAAACCTGAAAACCACCTGAATCAGTCAAAATTGGTCCATCATAATTCATAAACTTATGAAGGCCGCCTGCTCTAGCTACTATATCTTCTCCAGGTCTAAGCCATAAATGATATGTATTAGCAAGTATAATACCTGAACCTAGTTCCTTAACCTCTTCTGGAGCAAGTGTTTTAATTGTTGCTTTAGTTCCAACAGGCATAAACATTGGAGTATCATATAAAACACCATTTCTTTCAATAGTTCCAAGTCTTGCACTTGTATTTTTATCTTCTTCTTTTAACTTAAATTTTATCATTATTTCACCACGCATTAATTATAACAATAAAATCACAAAAAAACTAGAGTAAACCCCTAGTTCTTACTACATTATCAGTTTTATTCAAAACGTTTTCTAAACCTATTTTTCTACCAATAGAAATAAGATTATCTATAAAATCATCATTTGCACTTAAAGGTCCGATAATATTAAACCCTATTTCATTTAAACTTTCAAAATCTTCCTCTATATTTGAAAAATATAGAGTTAATTTTTTAAAGTTATTTATCATTTTTTTTGTAATTCTATATTGCCTGGCTTTTACTACATCTAAATCAAGATTATCATTAAAGAAACGTTTAAATCTAAAAGGCATGTATTCACTTATTTTAAAAGATTTTACATTCATTCCTTCAAGCATTCCAATAAACAAAAGTAAAGAAATCATATGGCTAGGATTGAACTCTCTAAATTTAGATGTTTTTTTTAATTTAAATTTAAAAAAATTCATAACGTCATTACATAATTCACTAGAGTTCATAGTTTGAGAAGTTTGGATAGCTAAGATTTGACACTCAATTTCTTCATTTTCATCTTTTCTAAAACCAAACCTAATGTTTGGCAATTCAAATGATAAATTATCCTTTTCATCTACGATAAAAAATCTAGTAAAATATGGTGTTTCAAAAGCCAAATCCGATACATCGTATTTAAAGTAAATACTATCATCATTCATCATGCCGTACTTTTTTGGTTTTTTTTCTAAATTATAATAATCATCATTCAAATAATCGATATATCTAATAAATAGTTTATTAACATCCTTCAATTCATAAATGTTAGCGTTAATTACGGTCCAAAAAAATATTTTTTCTAAAGTGTCGTTTTTTAAATCAGTTATTATATTTTTGTATAAACTATTTGAATTTAATATAGCATTTAAATAATTTTCTAAAGTAGTTTGTAATTCATTTATATTCATAATAATTGTACTTGAAATATCTATATTTGATTCATCTTTATTACACATAAATATCTCATAAGTATCATGAAAGTTTCGAACAGCAACATTTTTAATATCATTAGTATATCTTTGCTTAACCGCATTTATAAAACTTTCCACATAAAAATTTTTTTGCAATTTTTTTAAATTAGAATTAATATATTGTCCAACTTTAAAACATATATTATCTAAAGTAACATTATCAAGATTATCAGCAATACTCTTTAAATATACTTCTACTGTTTTAAAATAATCTGTATAATCATCATTTAATTTATAACCCATATTATATCTAATATAATTTAACAAAATGTTTTCTAAAATTTCTAATTTAACACTCGAAGGGTTGTTAAGATTTAACAGTTTAATTAATGCAACAGATAAACAATATTTTTCCATAGCTTCACCTCATTGTAGCTAGTATATCACTTTTTAGTTCTTTGTCAATAGTATTTTTTATAAACATTGCATCACCAAAAGAGAAAAATCTAAATTCTTTTTCTATAGCATAATTATATGCATTCATAATATATTCTTTTTTAGACAATGCACTAACAAGCATTAAAAGTGTGCTTTTAGGTAAATGAAAGTTAGTAATTAAACTATCCACCGCTTTAAATTCATAACCTGGGTATATAAATATGTCGGTTTCTTCTTCACACTCTTTAAATTCATTATACCTAGTCATAATAGATTCTAAAGTTCTTAAACTTGTTGTTCCAACAGCAACAATATTTTTACCACTTGCTTTTGCTTTATTTAGTTTATCAGCTACTTCATTTGTCATTTTATATGTTTCTGTATGCATCTTATGATCTAGCACATTTTCAACTTCAACTGGTCTAAAAGTCCCTAGTCCTACATGAAGCGTTACATAACATATTTCTATGCCTTTATTTTTAATTTTTTCTAATAATTCATCAGTAAAATGTAATCCCGCAGTTGGCGCAGCAGCTGAACCAAGTTCTTTTGCGTATACAGTTTGATATCTTTCATTATTATCTAACTTTTCATGTATATAAGGAGGTAAAGGCATGGAACCTAATTTTTCCAGTATTTCAATAAAAATTCCATCATACAAAAATTCAACATTAGTGATACCATC
>CAYJBC010000014.1:262-20154 GCA_964368535.1 uncultured Muribaculaceae bacterium | reverse complement strand
AATATCTGATTTTTTATAAAAAAAATCGAACTAATAAAAGTTCGACTAAAATATCTTTTGGAGCCAGTGGGGTTGAAGTACAACAACCGCTATTTCTTTTATTCATAGATAGTAATAACTACTAACTAAATTAATTATATACTAAACTTAATGGAAAGTGAAGTATAATTATAAACATATGCTATTATAGTAACGCATTTGACACTTATAGCAATTTATGTTAGAATAACCACTATAAATTTAGGGGGATATTATGGAAAAAGAAAAGAAAAAATATTTTAAAATTCAAGAAGTAAATACTGCTTTTAATAGAAATCCTGAAAGTACATTAGTGTTTTTAAATCCTGAGGGTTCGTTAGAAGTCCCAATTTTACTGGTTAGATTGATTTATAAAAATTTAACGCGTTTAAATATTAATGAATTGGAATGTGTTCTTATGAAACTTGGTTTTTATAGTTGTCATATAGATATTATAAGTACGGATGTTATTTTAGAAACTATAAAAGTAGACTATGAAAAAACTCAAGAAGCAAAGTTATGTCAAAGTGTAAATGAATATGTAAGAGAAATAGCAACAATTCTAAATTTATTGAATATAAATGTTGAAGCATTAAAATCAAAAGAATTTATATCAGATATTGAAAAAAATATGATTTTTCACAAATTATATGTTATTGATAGTATAACTAGTAATGGTAAATACGGAAGTGTATTAAGTCACTATGATTTTATAGGTTCAATGGAAAAAACAGATTTTACTGGTATAGAAGAGCATACTAAATATAAATATAAATTATAATAATATTATTTATAAAAATAACTCATGGCACGTTTTGTTTTGCATAGCAAGATGAAAGTGGCGATGGAGTTATTTTTAATTTGCATTAATATGCAAATTAAAACCCTATATAGTTTTGGTATTTCCAAAAATGTTTATAAGGTATAAGGGATATCAAAAGGGTTCGCCCTTTGCACACTCGTTATTGGCTCTGCCAATTGCGTAGTGTGTTACTCTATTGGATTTACAATAAGTATTAAAAACAACTTCTCATAAATTTTATAGAATCATTTAAATCGTCATATTTAGGTTCGCCATTTTCAGAACGATGATGTATTTGATTTCTAATAAAAGTATGTATACTTGCAGAATTAGGATTTTTTTTCCAAGGCGAATTTTTTCTTTCTCCTTTTTGATTAACAAAAAAATCATTATCAAAGTCTTTAATTGATACATTACAATTGTTAACATTTTCATATTTTTCTTTTAATGATTCATATAATTCATTATGATATTCTTCAGTAGCTAACTCAAATGCTAGAAAGTTAGTTTCATTACTAGAAATATATGAAAGTTTTCTATCATCTATTTGATTAATTTTATTATTATCTGTAAAAATTAGAGTTGAAATAAAATTGTTATATGCTAATTGTTTAATTAATAAATTAGAGTGAGTAGTAATAAAAACTTGCGAATCCTTAGATATTTCTAATAAAAATTTAATAAACTTTTCTTGAATAACGGGATGTAAATGCAATTCTGGTTCATCTATTAATAAAATCATATTTTTCCCACTCTGTTTAGACATATAATAATTATATAATAAAGAAAAAATCATTTCATATCCAGAGCCAATTGATGATAAATCTAATTGAAGATTATTATCTTTTTTTATAACAAATTTGGCATTTTCATATGGCATATAGTTATCGATTAAATCTAATTTAATATCTATATTACTAATTTCTTTGAATTTTTGAGTGGCATTAGATAGATATTCATTTTTAACCTTGTCTTTTGCTACAATAGTTTTTATAGTTAAATTTATATCATTTATATTATCTGAATTTTTATTGTATTGGAAATTAAAATCGTTCATGATTCTATCAAATCTTGTTGCATTATTTTTACCTGACTTGATTTGAAAAATTCTACTTTTATCTAAATATATTAAATCTAACTCATTAAATCTTTTTCCAGAAAAAGGATTATTAACAGCTAGCCTTAAATCAGGGCTATTTGGTTTAGGTTTTGCTTTGTCTACACTAATGTAAGTCTGATCACAAGCTAAAGGTTTAACAAGATAATTTTTAGAATCTTTTTGTCTAAAATTGCCTTTAAATTGAAATCCATTAGCTAAAAAATGTGAATTCGGCATTGTTCCAGCTACTTTGAACTCTTGATTTAAAAATATTTTAATAAAAATATTTTTGTTTACATTATTAAAATCTTTTATGTTAAAAATATCTTGTTTGTATTCCAAAATACAATATGATATCGCATCTAAAACGGTTGTTTTTCCATTGCCATTTTTTCCAACAAATACATTAAGACCAGAGCCACTATTTTGTCCGTCGGGTATATTAAAATTAGTTATTTCCTTATATTGAAATAATCTGAAATTTTCTATTTCTATTTTTTTTATAAACATTCTTATTCTCCTTCTTTTTGTTTGTTATTATATCTCAAAATCATCATTTTTCGAATAATTATATTCTATATCTGCATAGCTGTATAATTCTTCTTCTTTATCAGTATCACTTGCTATATCAATTATATCATAATCATCAAAGTCATTATTATCAAAATAGTCTTTTATTTCAATGACTGCTTCATCTTTACTATCTTTATTACCAAAATGTAAAATGTGTTTAAAAAACTTTTTAATTGCCTTTAAAATGGCATCTAATCGGTTTTTAAGATTAAAGTTTTCTCGTCTTAATTTATCATTATCATAAGTTAAGTTATTTACTTCTTTTTGTAAGTTGTTATTATCTTTTAATATCTTTTGATATGATTTAGAGTAGTTATCAACATCTTTATAAATCTTTTCTATTTTAGGTTGCATTTTAGCAATACTTTTAGTTTCTTCAATTACTTGTTTCATAGAGTCAAAAGTATCTTTTTTAACCTTTATATATTCTTTATCTAATAGTGTAGTTTTACTTGTTTGCATTTTATCTTCTAATTCTTCAACTGCATTATTAAGTTTACTTGTTTTATTAGTCATTTCTAGATTTAATTTTCTAGTTATTTTTTTATATTCTTTTATAGCTATATGTTCATTATCACTGCCTTTAATACCTCTATCTAAATCATAACCATTATCAACCATTCTTTTATGGTATTTATCTTGTAGTGTTGATAAATATAATTTATCTTTCATATAATGTTTTTTAGATATAGTATATTTTTCTTTATTACTTCTTTTATCAAACTTTTTTATTAAAGGTACTACCACACAATGTAAGTGTGGTGTTTTTTCATCTAAGTGTATTGTTGCATTTAATATTTGTGATTTATCGTAGCCTATATCGTTATAAATAAATTCCATACAAGTATTAGCCCATTTAGTTATATCTTCTTTATTCATATCTTTAAAGAACTTTAAATCACTTGTAAATAATAGTTCATCTGCTATAACTGAGTTAGAATCATCTAACATATCAGTAAATGATTTCTTTCTATTTTCTCTTTCAGTCTTTTGTTTTACTTCGTGTTCTAGTTTATAAGGATTTACCATTTCCATATATTTTTCATAATAAGATTTATCACAAGTAATAATTTCAATATTATCTTTTGATTTACTTTTAATAATATCAGGATTAGATTTATAAGATTCTTTACTTCTTAAATTATGTGAACCTATTGCTCTTAAATCTTTTAGTTTATTAATAGGTTCAACTCTAAATATTGCATAACTCATTATTCTTCACCAAATTTATCTTTGTAATATTGTGTGCCATCTAAATCTAAAACATTTTCTAAATCAACTGTTATAAGTGCTAGTTCAAGTCTGTTTTGTTTATATTTGTGTTCACTTTTAAGAGGTAGTAGTCTAACTATTTTTTCATATTTACTTTCGCTTTCAAATCCCATATTAGTTAAGCCATCATTTGGTATATCTTCATAGTAATTAACACTATGAAAATGATTTAGTTTTTCGTGATATTCTTTTGCTTCTTTTCTTGTATAATGTTTTCCATGATTAATTTTTACATAATCACCATCTTCATCTTTAAATAGACTCATATCAAGCGGAGTCCCATAATTAACATGATTATCAATAATATCTTGATAAAATGCTTTCCTAATATTTAACTCTTTAATGTCTATATCATCTTTATTTTTAACTACAACTATATTATCAATGTACTTGTTTATAATACTTTGTCTTTCTTCTCTAGATAACATTTTCCAATCAGTAAATCTGCTTATAAGATTATAAGGATTAAGTAAGTTTTCAATGGTTTGTTTATCTTCGAGAATAAGTAAATCTTCTAAAGTAAAATCTAGACTTTCATATTCTTTTTGTTCTTTTTGCTTTCTGAAAATTTCTTCTTTTTGATATTCTATATTTTTTAAATCACTTTCAAAAGTTTCTATTTTAATAATACCTTTAATATAAGCAGTTTTAATTCTATCTATTTGTTTATCGAGTTCTTTAAGTTCTTTTTTATTATCAATTTTTTCTAAATCAAATTTTGATTTAATAAAAGGGGTATAGTAATCATTTATTAGTTCATGCATTTCCATAATTTTACTAATGCATGCTAGTAAACTAAACTCAACATGATTTTCAGTTAAATTAGTTTTACAGGTATTACATTTATAGTAATAATATTTTTTACCTGTCTTTTTCTTAATACTAGCTTTACCACCAAAGTAATTACCACAAGTAGGACACTTTAATTTATTCGTAAAAAGATATGTACTTGTTCTTTCGTAGTGCCTTGCATTTCTTAATTTTTGTTCTTGACATGATTCCCATTTTTCAATAGATATAATTGGATCTACAACTTTCTCATAAGTAGTAGGTGTTTTTGTTCTTTTTCCATGTGTGTAATTACCTTTATAAATTTCATTTGATAATATTTTCGAAATAGTTGAGTCATACCATATTTTATTTAACACTTTTTCTTCGTTAAAAATATTTGATATTGCTTGATGACTTTTGCCACTTAAATATAAATCAAAAACTCTTAATACTATATCCTTGGTAAGTGGATTAGGTACTAACTTTTTATTTTCTCTTTTATAGCCTAGTGGATTAACACAAGGTAAGTGTCCATTTTTAATTGCTCCTGCTAATCCTACTTTTGTTCTTTCAGAACATTTTTCTATTTCATTTTGAGATACACTTGTCATTATTCTCATTACCATTCTACCATTGGAAGTAGTAGTATTAGAATCATCTGCCATACAATCTATATCACAATCATATTCGGCTACTAATGTCATTAACTTTTCAATATCATAAACACTTCTTGTTAGTCTATCTAGTTTAAATGCTACAATAACATTAATATTTTTTTCTTTCATATCTTTAAGCATTTCTTGATAAGCAGGTCTTTTATCATTTTTAGCACTAATACCTGCATCTTTATATACTTAATAAATATTATAACCTTTAAAATTACAAAATTCTTTTAATCTAGACTCTTGCTCATCTAAACTAAAACCCTCCCTAGATTGTTCCTCAGTACTTACCCTTAAATATACTCCTGCATTTTTCTTTTCCATTTTCATTCCTCCTTTAAATTACAAAAAAAGAGGAAACAAAAGCTATAGTTCTAACTAAACTTGTTTCCTCTTAATAATATATCTTACATATCTAAATTCAATTTTTTGCATAGTAAACCTCCATAAATGACGGATACTGCTTGTCAATTTAGTGTTTGTGATATATTTTTAAGACTCATTTGTCAAGTCTTTATTAGATTTTATAAAGTCTTCTAGGTATTTATATTTAATTTTAGTGTTAAGGTTATTAATAAAAACATCATCACTTTCTTCAAAGATTAGATAAATATTGTTATTAATAATTACTTGATGAGGTTTAGTATAAGCAATATTAGTGCCTTTAATATTCATTACTTCACCATTTAATATAGTAGGGTTAGTTTTTGTAAATTTACCTAGCATTTCAATTTTTCTTTTAAATACTTGGCTAATTTCAATTCTTTTAGTTTCAATCGTTAACATATAATCACTCCTTTAGACAACAAAAAAACTAACATTTCTGTTAGCATTTATTACTCTCGGAAGACTATTAGTCCGAGTTTCCTATAAATTTGGAGCAAGTGAGGAGAATCGAACTCCCATCTCAGCCTTGGCAAGGCCGCATATTAACCATTATACTACACCTGCGTGTAAATAAATTTTATCAAAAAAGAATTAATAAATCAAGATTTTTTGCTTATTTACTTTAAATTTGTAAATTATAATAGTGTAATTGTAAAAATGCTTATAATTTGATATAATACATAATATTGGAAGGTTTAGATGAAAAGAAAAATTGTTATGCCTATTAAAAAGGTTCGTGACAAAATAGTAGAATACGTTCTTACCAGCAAATTGTTCATATCTTACATTATCATAGCTTTATCAGAAGTTGGATTAGTAAGATATTTTACGCTTGGAGAATTTTTTACTTTAAGGTCTTTTTTAGCAAATTTTGGTATTATCATTATTATTGGAGCTTTAGGTTATTTTGTTAAAGCGAATAAGAGATTTAGATATTTAATGCTTGCATTAATAGTAATTACAGCGATATGTATGATAAATACTATATATTATAAATTTTATGCGTCATATGCTTCATTTGGAGAACTTGCTACAGCGGGACAAACAGAAACTGTTTTAGGTTCTATATTTGATAAATTAGTTATTACAGACTTTGTCTTTGTTTTATTACCAATAATATTCTATTTGATTCATAAAAAATTAAACAAATCTTCATACTACAACTTTATAAATAAAATAGAAAAAAGTACAAGAAATATTATGGGAACATTATTAGTAGGAATAGGATGTATTGTATTTATACTAGCAACGTCAACGACCACAGATTACAGTAGACTTGCTAAACAGTGGAACAGAGTACTTAATGTGGAAAGATTTGGAATATTATTCTACCAAGTAAACGATTTAGTTCAAACACTTACTCCAAGAATATCTAGTTTGTTTGGTTATGAAGAGGCAGCTTTAAAATTCAATGAATATTATGATAATAAACCGGCTAATGAACCTAATGAGTATACTGGTGTTATTGAGGGTATGAATATTGTATTCATTCATATGGAAAGTATCCAAACATTTTTAACTGATTTATCATATAATGGTGAAGATGTTACTCCATATTTTAATACCTTGAAAGAAGAAGGGTTATATTTTTCCAACTTTTATCCACAAATATCAACAGGAACAAGTAGTGATTCAGAATTCAGTTTATTATCTGGATTATTTCCAGCATCTAGTGGTACAGTATTTGTAAGTTATTTTGATAGATATTATGAAACTATACCTAAAATGTTAAGTAATTTAAGTTATCATACATTCAGTATGCATGGTAATAATTTTAGTATGTGGAATAGAAGTTATGCACATCCATCACTTGGATATCAAGATTTTTATTATAAAGAAGAATATACATTTGAAGAAGAAGATGTTTTAGGTCTTGGTATAAATGACTCGATGTTTTTTGATCAATCATATAACTACTTAGTAGAAATAGAAAATACATATCCTAACTATATGGGAACAATGATAACTTTATCAAATCATTCACCATTTGAAGATGTATCTAGATATACAGAGTATGATTTAAGTTATACTTATGAAATGACAGATGAAGAAGGAATTGTTACACCAGTAACAACTGATTATTTATCTGATATGTCTATTGGTAGATACTTAAAAAGTAGTCATTATGCTGATGAGGCTTTAGGTAATTTCATGGAAATGATAAAAACAGGAGATAACTTTAATAATACAGTGTTTGTGTTCTATGGAGACCACGATGCAAAATTCTCACATAAAGACATTAATTATTTATATAATTTTGATCCTGTAACGGGGGAATTAAAAGATGAAACAGATGAAACATATATTCAGTATGATGAGTTTGATCATGAGCTTAATAAAAAAACACCACTTCTTATTTGGACAAAAAATGAAGAAGTAAGAAGTAAATTACAAGGTGAAATAGATTATCCAATAGGTATGGTGGATGTATCTCCAACTATATTAAATATGTTTGGTCTAGAGAATAAGTATGCACTTGGAAGTGATATATTTAGTGTCAAAGAAAATAATTATATTGTATTTCCAAATGCCAATTTAATTACCAAAGATATTTATTACAATAATTCAACTGGAGAGTATAAAGCGTTACATGAAGATGTTATATTAACAGATAATTACATAACAGATATATTATTGAAAGCTGAAGAAAAATTAGAAATATCTAATTCAATAGTTGTTCATGATTTAATATTAAACGAAGTAATTAATAAGGAAGAAGAATGAAAAGAAGATATAAAATAATAATTGTATTGATTGTAATTTTAATAGTAACTGCTGTGGTAGGCTTTACTATCTTTTCGTTTCTTCCAAAAGATGAAAATAAAGTAGAAATACTTGAATCAATAGATGAATATGGTTACAATTTAGAAAATAGAGACAAAGAATATTATGTAAATAATTTTAATATTTTAAAAGATATACTTAGTAGTGATGAAATAGATTATGAAAAATATGCTGAGCAAATAAGTATTTTATTTATAACTGATCTTTATTCAATAAATAATAAGATAAATAAATATGATGTTGGTGGAATAGATTTTGTATATGAATCTTATAAAGAAAGTTTTAAAAATAAAATAAGTGATACTATGTATAAATATATGGCCCTTGAAGATGTACACAATTTACCAGAAATTAAAAGTGTAGAAATAGAAGAAATAATTGAAAGTACTTTTAATTTTAATGAAACAGATTACGAATCATATGAAGTTAGTATAAGCTGGAAGTTTGCTGAAGAATTAGGTTATGAAACTAGCAGCAAGATAACTATCATAAAAGAGGAAGAAAAATTGTTTATAGTTGAATTATCAAATGGAGATGCAAATGAGTAAGTTGTTTAAAAAATTAGCTAAAAGAAATAAAGCTATACTAATTGTATTTGCAATAACTAATATAGTATATTTGGTAAGTTATTTTATATTTACTAACATACTTATAGAATTTAATAACATTGAAAATTTACTTAGATACTCTATAATAGTATTCTTATTTGTTTACTTCTTATTTTATTTTATATATTCATTAATTAGAATTATACAAAAAAAGAATATTAAATTTTTCGTAATTACGTTTATAACAATATTATTATCAGCAGGATTTTTAACAGGTTCATATTACATAAATAAAGTGTATAATATATTTTCATCTTTCGGTGAAGTATCCGAAGTTAATTATACAGTTTATTTATTAGATAAAAAAGGCGAAGAAGTTCAAGAAGAAGATGTTATTGGTATAATAAGTGAAAAAGGTAATGAAATAGATAATATGTTATCTAGTAAACTATTAACACAAGAAAAATTAAAAAATGAAACAATTGAATACGATGATTACTTCGCGATGATGGATGATTTTTATAACGGTGAAATTGATTCATTAATTGTAACTAGTAATTATATAACATTATTTAGTAATGATGAAAAGTTCGCAAACATTCAAGTTGAAACTGAAATACTTTATGAATATAGTGAAAAATTAGAAAATGAAGATAGGGCCCTTATAGCTAGTAAAGACTTTTCTGAACCTATAACATTTTTATTGATGGGTATTGATTCAGATAGTGAAGGAATAGACGCAAATACAGCATTTAATGGTGATACATTAATGCTGATTACATTTAATCCACATACATTAAATGCAACAATGTTAAGTATACCAAGGGATACATTAGTGCCTATTGCTTGTAGAGATGGAGCTTATGCTAAAATAAATTCTTCAGCGGCATATGGAACTGATTGTGTAATTAATACAGTAGAAAATTTAACAGATGTGGCAATAGATTACTATGTTAAAATTAATTTTAAAGGAGTTGTTGAACTTGTAGATGCACTTGGAGGAATTAATGTTTATATTGAAGAACCTGATTTTGATAATTATGGTGATAATCAAGTATGTGAACAAGATTCAAGTAGATCTTATAGCAACTTAATATGTGTTAATCCAGGAATGCAGCTTTTAAACGGAGAGCAGGCTCTTGCATATTCAAGAAATAGAATGCAGTATATAGGCAGTGATATCGACAGAACTAAACATCAACAAGATGTAGTAAATGCAATAACTAATAAAGTAGTTCAATTAAGATCATTTGATGATTTTGAAAAAATAATAAATACTGTGAGTAATAACATTTTTACAAATATGACAGAAGATCAAATTTTTTCTGCATATGATGTATTTAAAGATATTTTAGTAGATTCAAGTTCTTCAGAAAGTTTAGTCAATATTGAAAAAAGCTATTTAGAAGTATATAATTTAAATGTATATATAGGAGAAACTAGTTTTAAGAGTTCAGCATTAGGATATTATAATTCATCACTTGAAGAAATAACAAAAATGATGAATATTAATCTAGAATTAGAAGAACCTGAGATAATAAAAACTGCATCATTTAGTGTAAATGAAAATTATCAATCATTAGTTGCAGGAGAAGGTGAAACATCAGGAAAAACTAGTACAGCACTTCCTAGTTTTATAGGAGAATCTAAGAGTGAAGCTCAAACATTTTGTTCAAATAACGGAATATCTTGTGAGTTTGTAACAGTGGATTCTGAAAGTGACTACTATAATAGTGAAGTAGCAAGTGATTTAATTGGAGATCAAAACGTAAGAATAGATACACTAGTTAGTAGTATATCTAAGATAACATTTTATATAAATGGAGAAATAATAAAACAAAACACCACTACTGATAGTAGTGATGATGATGAGTTATCAGAAATAGATCCTAAAACAAGAGAAATGATAGAGTAGTTAACTCTATCATTTTTTTCTTTTATGGTAAGTTTTCTTTTTCTTCTTGCGAGTAGTTTTCTTTTTAGTTGGATAAATTTTAGTTTGTGTATTTCCTTTTTTCTTAGTAATTTTAGATTTTTTCTTATGTGAAACTTTTTTCTTAGAGTTTTTATTTTTAATAACAATATCTTTTTTAGTAATCTTTTTCTTAATAAAATTATAAGCTTTTAAAATATTATTTTTTATAAATTCATATATAGAAATTAATTTGTTTTTAAATATAAATAAATAATCAGTTTTCTTTTTAGTAGAAACTTTCTTTTTAACATTTCTCTTAAGTTTTGGTTTAATAATAATTTTTTCTTTTTTGTTATTAACTAATTTTTCTTTAGGATCTTTTCGAAAAGCCCAATAAAGTATAATTAATACAAGCGTGCCAAGATATGCACATATCAAAAATATAAATGTAATATCAATAGTATCGAAATTTTTCCCAAGCACATTAATCACCAAATTTATTATATTACATGAGGTAAAAAAAAACTAGTATATTTTTTACAAATTTGAAAAAAATTCATGTAATTATCACCAATAATCGACAAAAGATGTTATAATGTATATGTATGATTGGAGGCAATATGAAAAAAGCATTATATTTAGTAGCAATAGTAGTATCTTTTTTTCTGTTATCTTCATCAGTTGAAGCTAAAGATTATTATGTTAGAATAGTTGATATTAATGGACGTGCAGACTTACACCATAGTCCATATGCTTGGAGTGGCTGGGATGGAACCTACTATGCAGGTGATATCTTAGAACTAATAGACGTTAATAAACACGAAGGAAACTGGTATCATGTTAAAGATACTAAAACTGGTAAAACTGGTTATGTTTCTTCAAATTATGCCATAGCGTATGTGGATTATGAAACAGGGACTAATAGTGCGACTACTTCTTGTGAAATAGAAATGGCAAATGCTGGTTTTCCAAGTAGTTACTGGCCTTATTTATGCTTTCTTAAAGAAGTGCACCCTAACTGGACATTTAATGCAATACAAACAAATCTAGATTGGCAAACAGTAGTTAACGCAGAAAGTAACTGTGGTAAAAGTTTATTTTATACTAGTACAAGTAAATATATAGATTCAACATGTAATTACGGATATTCTGGATGGGAAGCTCCTACTAAAGAAGCAGTTGCTTATTATATGGATCCAAGAAATTTTATTGGTGAAAATTTTATATTTCAATTTGATTATTTAAAATATGATGCTTCAATTGCGTCTGAATATTCAAAAGTAATTCCTTCAATTTTAAATGGTTCTGCATTTTATAGTTATCATGTAGGCAAAGGATTAAATTTTGCAACAGAAGTTTTAAATGCAGGTAAAGCAACGGATGTTAATCCAGTATTTTTAGCAACAAGAATGAAACAAGAATTAGGAACTGGTACAGATTTATACAATTTATATTCTGGTACAACAGCAGGATACTTAAGTCTATATAATTTTTATAATATCGGAGTTTCAGATGATTGTGTTAAAACACATGGAACAACTAAATGTGGTCTTGATTATGCAAGAAATAATGGCTGGAATTCAGTTATTAATGGTATTAAGGGTGGAGCAACTTTCCTATCTGAAAAGTACATTTCAGTGGGTCAGTATAATACGTATTTACAAAAATATAATGTAGTACCAACAATAGCGAGTAACCTTTATGTGAATCAATATATGACAAATATTCAGGCTCCAATGACTGAAGCTAAAACAACATATGCTAATTATAGAGATACAGGTTATTTAAATAATTCGTATTCATTTCATATACCTGTTTATAAAAATATGGATGTAATACTTGATAATACAGGTTCAGGAGCAACAGGAGAAGATCCAAATAATGATCCATCTAAACTACCAGTTAGTACGATAGTTACTAATAGTGGTTATACATATAAATCAGATACAATTACTAATATAACTGTCAGCACAAGTGGGACTGACATAAAAGGGACTTTAGAAGGAACAGCAGGACATGGAAATGTTACTGTAATGGATAAAGATGATAATGTTAAGACAGATAAAGCTTTAGCAACAGGTGATAAAATATCTATTAAAACAGAAGAAGGTACTAAAATTATTACAGTAGTTATATATGGAGATACATCAGGAGATGGAAAAATAGATGCTATAGATCTTTTGCAAGTTCAAAAAACTCTATTAAATTCATATAACTTAACAGGAGTTTATTCAACAGCTGGAGATACAAACAAAGATGGAAAAATAGATGCCATAGATTTATTACAAATACAAAAAGATCTTTTAGGGGTAACATGGTTAACACAATAAAAAGGAGTAAAATGAAAAAAATATTATATATAGTAATAGGAGTTATCATGCTGATCATAGCACCAATTAATGTTGATGCTGCATCTGCAAGCATATCTACAACTACAAATGCTACTACAATTACACTGGGTAATACAGTAACAGTATATGTAAAAGTATCAAGTGGAAGTAAAATTGGTTCATGGAACATGATGCTTTCATATGACACTTCTATGCTTCAATTAACATCATCAACATCAGAAAATGGTGGAGTTAATATGGCTAACTCATCTTCAGGTGTTTATTCTAAAAATTATACATTTACATTTAAAACACTTAAAACAGGTAGTACTTCGCTAAGAGTTAATAGCTATCAAGTTGTAGATTTCGACTCAGTAAGTGATATGTCAGTAAGTTCATACGGAACTGATATAACTATCAAAACTTATCAAGAAATAATAGACAGCTATTCTAAAGATAATAACCTTAAAGGTCTATCAGTTGAGGGTTTTGAATTAAAAGAGCCTTTTGATATGAATACTTTAGAGTATTCAGTTGAAGTACCTGAAGGAACTAATGAAATTATAGTTCATGCAGACAAAAATGATTATAGATCAACTGTCGAAGGTGCAGGAACACTCGCAGTTACACCTGGTATAAATGAATTTGAAATATTAGTCAGGTCACAAAGTGGCGCAGAAAAAATATATAAACTTTCAGTAAATGTAATAGATCAAAATCCAATAGATGTAAAAACAGATCTTGGAGACATGACAGTTGTTAAATTAAAAGAACAATTGGAAATTCCAACAGGATACGTTGAAGAAACGGTAACAATGGGAGAGTTTGAGATACCAGCTTTTTACAACGAAGAACTTGATTATACCCTAGTTGGGTTAAAAGACACTAAGGGTAAAGTAAATTTATACATTTATGATAAAGAAAATAATAGTTATGAACTTTATATTGAATTTAAATTCAATGGAATGATAGTAACTCCAATAAAATCAGACAAACCTCTTGAGGGATATACAAAATATACTGAAGAAATATTCGGAGTAGAAACAGAAGTTTATAAAGTAAATAGCAAATCTAATTTTTGGATATTTTATGGAAAAAATATTTTAACTGGAGAAGAAGCATTTTATACTTATGATTCTAAAAATGAGTCCAGTATTTTATATGATAGTGAAATGATTGAGAAGTTAAATGAAAAAAACACTTTATATATGTATATGATATTTGGTTTATCAGGTTTATTTATAATAATGTTTATAATAATTATTGCCTTAATGTCTAAAAACAGTAAAAGACGTAAACAAATCAAATCGATTATGAATAGTGAAAAAAACATTGTTGATAATAAATTAAATGAAACAAAAAAAACGGAAAACAAAGAGGAAACAACAAAACAAAAAACAATCAAAATTCCTGAAATAAAAGAAGGACCTAAAGAGGAATTTGAAAATATATTGGATGATAAAAAAACAAAAAAGAAAAACAAAGACAAAAAGGTAGAAAGAACTACTAGAGAATAGGAGCTTTATGAAAATATTTGTTACAGGTTGTACTGGTTATATTGGTAGTCATACAATAGTGGAGTTATTACAAAAGGGGTATGATGTAGTAGGTCTAGATGATTTTAGTAATTCAAAGCCAGTTGTTTTAGAAAATATAAAAAAAATTACTGGAAAAAATATTGTATTTTACGAAGGAAATATGCTAGATGAAGTATTATTAAACGAAATATTTTCTGAAAACAAAATAGACTTAGTGATTGATTTTGCAGCGTATAAAGCAGTTGGGGACAGTGTTACTAAACCTATTGAATATTATACCAATAATGTAAGTAGTGTTTTAACTCTCATCAAAGTAATGAAAAAATTTGATGTTAAATCATTAGTATTTAGCAGTAGTGCAACTGTATATGGTGATGCTTCAGTTATGCCGATAACTGAAGAAACTGAAATAGGAGGTACAACTAATCCTTATGGCACAAGTAAATTATTTGTGGAACATATTCTTAAAGATTTGTATGTATCTGATTCTGATTTTAATATTTGTGTGTTTAGATATTTTAATCCAGTAGGAGCACACTCTTCAGGACTAATCGGCGAAGATCCAAGTGGAGTTCCAGCAAATTTATTGCCATTTATAACTAAAGTATCCCTTAAAGAATTGGATTGTTTAAGTGTATTTGGAGATGATTATGATACTAAAGATGGAACAGGAATAAGAGATTATATCCATATTGTAGATTTAGCTAAAGCACATGTTAAAGGAGTAGAAAAACTTTTTGATAGTAAAAAAGGATATTATGTATATAATTTAGGTACAGGTAATGGTTATAGTGTACTTGATATGATAAATACATATGAAAAAGTTAATAACATAAAGGTTAATTACAAAATAGCTCCTAGAAGACCTGGTGATATAGCAACGTGCTATGCAGATAGCTCAAAAGCAATGAATGAATTAAATTGGAAAGCGGAATTATCTTTAGAAGATATGTGTAAAGATGCACATAATTATGCAGTTAATAGTAAAAAGGAATTATAATTTCTTTTTTTTTTACTTAATATAGGTTATAATATAACCAGGTGGTTTTATGACAGAAATATTTAGTAATCAATCAATATGGTTAATTATATTAATTACATTTTTAACAAGTTATTTTCTTATATTTGCAGTAAAAAAATTAGTAGTACATGTAAATGCATTTGATATACCAAATGAAAGAAAAGTACACAAAAAGCCTATGCCAAGAATGGGTGGCTTAGCAATATTCGGAGCATTTTTACTAGGATATGTTTTATTCGGACAAATATCTGTAGAAATGATTTCAATACTTATCGGAGCTTTCTTAATCATATTTATCGGAGCTTTTGATGATATCAAACCAATTTCAGCAAGATATAAATTTGCTGTACAGTTAATTGCAGCTTTACTAGTTGTATTTTATGGTCAAATATTTTTTGATGAAATAAGCATTTTAGGTTTACATTTGGTGTTTCCGACTATAATAAATCAATTAATTTCAGTTTTATTTATATTAGCAATAACAAACGCAATAAATTTAATAGATGGTTTAGATGGACTTGCTGCAGGTGTCAGTTCAATATATTTTATTACAATTGGAGTTATTGCATTTATATTAAATCAAACAAATGGTCTTGATGTAACTTTATGTTTCATAATGCTTGGATCAACATTAGGATTCTTAGTACATAACTTCCCTCCAGCAAAAATATTTATGGGAGATTCAGGAAGTTTATTTCTAGGATTTATAATTTCAGTAATATCATTGTTAGGATTTAAAGCAACTACAATTACAACTTTAGTAGTGCCGCTTCTAATTTTAGCTATCCCAATACTAGATACAACTCTTGCTATTTTCAGAAGACTTATAAACAAAAGGGGAATAGCAACCGCTGATAAAGAACATTTTCATCACCAGTTATTAAAACTAAAATTCTCAAATAGATCAAGTATATTAATAATATATTTAATAAATATTATGTTTGCTAGTGTATCAGTATTTTTTATATTAGGAGATCAAGAAATAGCTATGATAATTTATATTATACTAATGATACTTTTATTATTCTTAGTGCTAAGAACAAACATTTTGTTTAATCATGATAAAAACTCAAAATAATTTGAGTTTTTATTTTATTTACTATAGCAATAACATTTGATATAATTTAGTTAGGTGAAAAATATGAAAAAAGTACTATTTATCGCAAGTGCAGGAGGGCATTTAAATGAACTAATGCAACTTGATAATTACTATTTAATTACGGAAAATTTAAAAACTAATATGTCACTAAAAGAAAAATTTGGTAATAAAATTTCTTATTTAGTATTTGGAAGTAAAGAACATATATTAACATATCCATTTAAATTTATTTACAATAGTTTTAAATCATTATTTTTATATATTAAAATAAGACCGAAAGTAATAATTACTACTGGTACACACACAGCAGTACCTATGTGTTATATTGGTAAAGTATTTGGTAGTAAAATAATTTTTATCGAAACTTTTGCTAATCAAAGTACTAAAACTTTATCCGGTAAATTAGTATATCCTATAGCAAATTTATTTATTGTTCAGTGGGAAGAAATGTTAAAATTATACCCTAAGGCTGTATATGGGGGGTGGATATACTAATGATATTAGTTACACTAGGAACTCAAGATAAAAGTTTTCATAGACTTCTTGAGGCAATAGATAATGAAATAAAAAAAGGAAATATTACTGATGAGGTAGTAGTTCAAGCAGGAACAACAAAATATGAATCAAAAAATATGAAAATTTTTGATTTTATTGAATATGAAAAATTCGGAGAATTTATAGGCACGTGTGATATTTTAATCACACATGGTGGTGTAGGGTCTATAATAACTGGTCTTAAAAATAATAAATTAGTTATAGCAGCGCCTCGTTTAGCAAAGTATAATGAGCATGGTAATGATCATCAGTTACAAATAATAAATTCTTTTGAAAAAAAAGAGTTTATTAAAGCATTATATGATTTTGATAAATTAGGTGAAGTACTTAAAGATATAAAAAAGTTTAAACCTAAACAATATCAAAGTAATACTAAAAATATGATTAAATTAATTAGTGATTATATAGAAAAAATATAAAGAGGAAATATGGAAAAAATTGCAATTATAATGACGGTTCATAATAATATAGAACAGTTACATAGATTATGTAAGTCTTTGGAATGTGAAAATATCTTCTTTTATATACACGTTGATAAAAAAAGTAATTTAGATGATTTCAAAACAGGACTTAAAGATATAAAAAACGCATATATATACTCAGAAGTAAAAGTATATTGGGCTGATTTATCACAAGTGGATGCGACAATAAGCTTACTTAAACTTGCCGTAAAAGATAATTGTGATTACATTTATTTTATATCCGGAGTAGATGTTTTAATAGATAAACAAAAATTATTTAAATATGCAAAAGAAAATAAAAATTATATGGAAGTTGAAGCTCTACCTAATAAAAATTGGGGTACAGATGGAAGATGTAATAGGTATAAATTTTATCACAATATAGTAAATAACATAACGTTTATAAAATTTAATCCACGCAATAGATATTATATGTTTATAAATAGCTGTTTAATTAAATTGCAAAAAATATTTAAAACTAACAGACAATTTATTAAAGGTTATAATCCTTACAGTGGTGCGAATTGGTTCAATATAAATATAGAGCTTGCAAAATATATAATCAGTATGTATCCTAAAACTAGAAAATATTTCAAATTTGTACAATTCCCTGATGAAATGTATGTTCAAAGCATAGTAATGAATAGTAAGTATAAAAATACTATTAATAATAAATTGCTTAGATATGTTGACTGGGTGACTGGGCCAGAGGAACCTAGAATATTAACATATGAAGATTATGAAAAAATAATTAACAGTGACAATATATTTGCAAGAAAACTCGATTATAATAAAGATACAAAATTATTTGATTTATTAGATGATTATAGAAAAGAGAAAAAGTAGTATGAATAAAGTTAAGACAAATTATATTTATAATATTATATACCACACGTTTAGTTTATTAACACCTTTATTAACAGCCCCTTATATGACAAGAGTTTTGGGCGCAGATTATATAGGAACAGCAAACTATGCATTTTCAATAGTTTACTGGTTTATATTATTTGGGTTACTTGGTATAAGAATCTACGGAAGTAAAGAAGTTGCCAAATGTGGTGATGATTATGAAAAAAGAAGCAAGATATTCAGTGAGATATACTGGCTTCAAATTATAATACTAAGTGTATTCACAATTTTATATTATTTAGTATTTGGTTTTATGGGTGTTGAATTTAAAACAGTAATACTCCTGTATGGATTAACCGCGGTAGCTTCAATATTTGATATATCTTGGTTATATGTCGGAGTTCAGCAATTTAAAAATGTAACTATTAGAGACTTAATAGTTAAAATCATTAATATTATAGCTTTATTTCTATTTATTCATGGAACTGAAGACTTTTTATTATATGTAATACTTACAAATGTATTTTATTTAATAAGTCAAACAGTTATGTGGTTTAATGTAAAAAAATTTGTTAAATTTAAACTAGTTAATAAAAAAGATATATTTAAACATTTTAAACCCAACTTTATGCTTTTTATACCTCAGCTTGCTATAAGCATATATAGTATGTTAGATCAAACTATGTTAGGTTTAATAAGTGATATAAGTGAAGTAGGATACTATGGATATGCTCATAAATTTGTTCATATGTTCTTATTTGTAACAACATCAATAGGTACAGTAATGCTTCCTTATATTGCAAGTATTAAAGAAACTAATGGTATAGAAAAAGTAAAAAAATTTATAAATAAGACATTTAAAATTTCACTGTTATTATCAATTCCAATGGCAATAGGCCTCGCTGTAATTGCTCCATTTGTAATACCATGGTTTTTAACTAGTGATTTTACTAAAACAGGTTATTTAATATCTGCGATGAGTTCGATAATTATATTTATTTCTCTGTCAAATGTTTTAGGAATGCAGTATCTAGTTCCGTTAGATAGAACAAGTGAATATACAAAGTCAGTTGTTATAAGTTGTATAGTCAACTTAATATTAAACGCAATCTTAATTCCTTTCTTTGGATCTTATGGAGCAGTTGTGGCTACTGTCGTGGCTGAAGCATCTGTATTTATAATTCAGTATAATTTTTTGAAAAAAGAAA
>CAYJBC010000014.1:0-225 GCA_964368535.1 uncultured Muribaculaceae bacterium | reverse complement strand
TGGGTATTACAATATATTTTGGAATATTATTTATCTTAAAAGATGACACATTACAAAGTATATTATCCAAAATAACAAAAAGAAAAGAGGCAAAATAATATGTATAAATATAGTGTTATAATTCCGGCATACAATGTGGAAAATTTAATTGGTAAATGTTTAGACAGTTTGATTAATCAAAAATATAATAACTTAGAAATTATCGTTGTAAACGATGGAAGCACG
>CAYJBC010000013.1:1001-23510 GCA_964368535.1 uncultured Muribaculaceae bacterium | reverse complement strand
TTGTCCAAGCTACTCAAAAATTGACTTTTTTTTACTTAGTTTTCAAAGATCATTTGCACCTTTTCTTCGTTGGTGCATAAGTAATATATCAAATATAAAACCCCTTGTCAACAAAAAAAACCTTTTTTTTTCATTTTTTTTAATTTTTTACATATTTTTTGATATTTTGGCTTATTTTTGGGTATTTTTTAGTTCTAAATATTTGTTGTAGTAATTTTCTACTACTGTTTTTTTAAACGGAAAATCATCTTTTTTCTTCATTTCTATTAAATTTGATAACTCATGTTTAATCACTTTGTCTAACTCTTCTGTATAATTCATTAGTTTTTTATGATATTTATACTCGTTTTTGTCTAATATTTTAAAACCGCCATCAGGAAAGACTCTTAAATCTAAGTCATAGTCTATATACTTAACAGTATTATCTTCATATATATAAGGGGATGCTATATTGCAATAATAGAATATGCCGTATTTTTTAAATTGACACAAAATGTTGAACCAATTATTTTTATAAAAAAAGATTATAGCGGTTTCATTTGTTTTATATGTTCTGCCATCACCTTCAGTTATCATAGTTTCACAATTCGCACATACTAAAAAATCATCTGTTATATCTATTATAATACTTTCTTCATTGATGCTATGTAAATGTCCATCATGCTTATATGCTTTAATTTTTATTTTGTCTCCAATTTTCATAATATCTCTTTCCACTTACATTATACACTATATGCGCAAATAATAAAAGAAGCACTGTGCTTCTTTACTTTGTTAATAATTCTACTGCTTTTTCAAATTGAGCATCTGTAACTCCTGTTATTTCACCAGCTTCATCATATTCATACTCTAATTCTACATAGTAATCTGGTTCTAAACCTATTTCATCTATACATATATTGTTAGGTGTGTACCACTTTGCTGAAGTATATTTAGCTACTAATCCGTTTTCTGTTGAAAGTGTTTGTTGAACTTTGCCTTTACCAAATGAAGTCACTCCTACAATTTTTGAACCCAAATTATCTCTTAGAGCTGCTGCAAGTATCTCTGAAGCTGACGCACTTTCTTCGTTCATTAGTATTATTATTTCATAATCTCTTGAAGCTGTTGTCGTATCTTTAGTATATTCATTTCCTTCTTTATTTTCTAAACTAAATATTGTTTGTCCTTTTTCTAAAAATAGCGATGCTAATTCTATAGCACCGTTTAGGTAACCTCCTGTATTATATCTTAGATCTATAATAAGACTTTCTATACCTTGACTTTCTAAACTTTCAAGATTTTTTTCGAATGTAGACCCTACTTCTTCTGAAAATACATCTACATTTATATATCCTATATTACTATCTTTAATTATATTTGCTTGCACTGATCCATCTAATGTTTCTTTTTTTATTTTATATGTTGTATTTATACCTTCCCTAGATATGGTTAAGTTTACGTACTCATTCCCACTTTCTTTTATAAAGTATGATATTAATACTTGGTTTTCTTCATCAATTAATTGATCATCTATCTGATATATTATGTCTCCAGGAAGCAATCCCGCTTTTTTAGCAGGAGAATCCTCTAAAACTGTGATTATTTCATTTCCTTGAATAGTAACACCTATTCCTTCATAAGATGAATCTAACTGATCATTTAATATCTCTGAATCTGTATCATCCAAAAATGTTGTATAATCATCTCCAAGAAACGAAAGCATTGCTTCTACTGCATTGTCTAACATTTCATTTTTATCTTCGCCATCGTAGTCTTTAATGGCATCTATTGCGCTATTAATCATACCAGTGGTATCTACTTGATCATAATACTCTGATATTATTGTTGAATAGATGGATATGAATTCAGCTAAGTCTTCATCATTCATTACTTCTGAGTATGTTAGTCCACTATTAGATTTATATTTATTATCCATTATGATACCAGTAGTAAATGCCACAACTACCGAAGTAACAATTGTTATTATTATAACTGTTATAAGATTAAACCCTTTATTCATATATTAACTCCTACTTTATAATTTTAACATGATATAAAAAAAAAGAAAAGTTATTCCTTTTCTTTTTTACACTAATGCGTTTTTAATAGATTCTAAACCTGAATAGTATTCAACGATTTGTCCACTACTTATTTTAAGTAGTGTAACATCCCCAAGTGATAAATCATTAATATTTCTAGCTGCAGTATTTTCTGGTTTTTCTTCTGTAGCTATATAATCATGATTTAGTGAATTATCTAAATCAGCAAAGTATATTTGTAATGAATTTTCTTTTGATAAATATGTACTCATTACTGAAGCATATAACACTGCATCATCAGCAGTCGCGTCATATAATGCAACATAATACTCAGAATCTCCTTTAGTTAACATTGTACCTACTGTAGTAACACTATAATTTACTGTTCCAGGTGTACTTGGTATAAGTGGTAATGTAACATCTCCATCGTTAATTACATATTTTGTAAAAATAAATATTCCTATTATAACCACAACTAATGAAGTAAGTATTATAATGAAACGTTTGATTTCTGTTTGTTCATCAGTTAATATTTCTTTTTCTTTTATTTTATTACTTTTATTACCTTTTTTCATAATTCCTCCTATAAATCATTATATATTATTTCATTTGTTAAAGCAATAATTTAAATAAAAAAATAGCCTTTTAGCTATTTTGTAGATAATACTGATTGTTCATAACCTAATGAAAGTGCTACATTAACCATCTCTTCATTCGTTAAATCATTACTAATTAGATAATAATCGATGTTATTTCGTGTGAAATACATTGAGTTTGTACTTATTGCCCCTATTGTATCGTTAAGCAAGAGTGGATTACCATTAATGGGTATTATTTCATGTTCAGTATTTTTTTGAGTTATTTCTTCAATTAATACAAAGTTTTTTTCTCCACTAAATGTTAAAATTACTCTTTCGCTCTCATCAGTATTTATTTCTTCTGAACTAGTCAGTGTAGTATTACTAGGAACATATAATGGATATATTATATCATCTAAACTTCCTGTTGTTGTAGAATCACAATCGGTTTCACATTCCCCTTCTTCAGTTTTGCAACTTTCGTCACATAACTCTTGATCAATATAATCCTCTAATACAAAATCTTCTTCTTTTAAATTTGCATTATAATTTATGTCACTGAACGTTACTGTAATACATACTTCATCATTATTATTATATACCTCCACTTTTACTGGAATCATTTCTTTATCAAAATAAACTATTTGATAGGCATATGTACTGTTATTTGGATAATTTACACTACTTTTTATACTATAGCCATCTTCAATTTCAGTAAGCTCACTACTATCATCTTCTAGAATATCGTTTAAAAGTGATCCTAAAAGGTATGCTTGCGAAGAATTATCTGGCCATACACTATCAAATTTAAAACTTTTGTTTAAGTTTGGAGTTATAACATAAACCCCATCTGTATTTCTTAGTATTATTTGTTCATGATTGTTTGTTTCATTTATTAATATGACTTTATAATATTCGTCTGCTAGATAATTTGCTTCTAAATTATAAACAAATTTATCTTCACCATTTAGAATCTCCATTTTTCCTACAACTTGATAAGACTTTGAATTTGATACATCTTTTTCGAAATCTTTAATTAATTCTTCTTTACTAGCTTCACCACAACCAGTTATAAAAAAAAGCATAGTTAATCCTATTATAAGTATTTTTTTCATTTAAAACCTCTTTCCTTTATAAAATATACTTAAATATGAAAAAAATTATTACTTGTTTATATGTATAAAGAAAGAAAATTATTGCATAATAATATTAAAGGATGGTAAAAATGCAAATAATTCAAAAAATAGCATTAGTATTCACTATTATTGGTGCCATAAATTGGGGTTTAATAGGTTTCTTTGAATATAATTTAGTTGAATCTATATTTGGATCCACTAATATGATATCAAATATAATATATGCCTTAGTTGGTATATGCGGTTTAATAAATATTGGAATACTATTTAAAAATATCGAAAGTGATATGTAAAACAAAAAAAACTACAAATTGTAGTTTTTTTTATGATATTTTAACTGTAATAGTGCTCGATACAACATAAGTAACTAGTGGATTAGTGTTTTCTATTTTAACTTCCACCTCATGTTCACCTTTATCAAGACCTGATAAATCAACGTACGCAACAATGTCTTTTTGATCTATGTCATCAATTACACTTGTAACACCTTTAACTTGAACTGTGATATTATCATTAGAAACTATATTAGCACTTAGACCTTCACCTAGTCCTCTAGGAGTAATCGCATTACCAATATCGATAGTTTCTTGTTTTTCGTCACCGAATGTTACTGATATTGTTACTGTATCATCACTCATATATCTAACTCCTGAAGGTTTAGTTAATGACACATTATATGTTTTAACACTGTCTTTACCTAAGTCATCTATATCAATAGTCACAGGCACTGAATTTAATAAATCTAATTCTTCTTTATCTCCATATACGTCTAAAGAATATGTATCTTTACCATTAATTTGTATCGCCGCTATTGCTTTACCGGCTATTAATGATCCCGTTGTATTAATTTGAAGAGGAAGACTTTTTGAGTAACTATCAAGTGTTACTGTTGCCCCTACAGTTGTCGGAACTATTTCTATATTATTTAGTATTTCACCCGAATTATCATATGCAACTAATTCAACGTCAGTTAAATCATAAGTTCCTGCTTCAGTTAGTTTTTCATCTTTTAAATCTACTAGGGCTTTAATCGAAGCTATTTTTGATAGAGCTTCTTCGCTTCCTTTAACTACTACTTCACTTTTATCTAAAGTAACACTTTTTACACTTAATTCAGGGGATAAACTATCTATATTTAATAAATCGTATGCTATTGATTTAACATCACTAACTTTTTTGCTTATAGTTACACTTACATATGATGGATCAATGTTATAATCCAAACTCTCTATCGATTTTGAATATGTGAATTCAACTCTGTACGGGGAATCACTTGCTGTATATTCTGTTAAATCTAGAACTACCTCATGATCTCCTAATTGCTTAGCTAAATATATATGTTCTTTACTACCGCTTATAGTTATATCTACAGTATCAGGAACTCCTTCAACCACATAAGCTTCATCATTATAATTCACTTTTACTGGAACATTTCTAATAACCTCTGCTTCACTTTGAATTAAACTAATTGCTATGTTATCAATAAATAAAAATACAATTATAGCTAAAGCTAATGATAAATATATTAAAAATCTTGGTCTGTTTAATATTTTATCTATCGAACCACGACTTTTACCTAATTTTTTCTTAAGAAAATATATAAATCTACTTATTGGTATTACTATTAATTTATCAACTAAATTATAAAACGCTTTAAATAACTTACGC
Organism: uncultured Muribaculaceae bacterium; assembly: GCA_964368535.1. Lineage (GTDB taxonomy): Bacteria > Bacillota_I > Bacilli_A > RF39 > UBA660 > CAKOSP01. The sequence goes on along the minus strand of CAYJBC010000013.1, from coordinate 18,107 downwards.
ATTTTCTTCACCACCTTCTTCTACATCAGCATCAAAGAAAACTTCAGCTTTAGGACTAAGAGATTCAATTAGTAACATTCTAAATTCATCTAATGTTAAATTGTAATTAAGTTCGCCTTCTAAAGCAATAGATATTCTTCCTGTTTCTTCTGAAACTATTAAAGCTATGGCGTCACTTTCTTCAGCTATACCTAGTGCTGCTCTGTGTCTTGTTCCCAATCTCTTAGATACATTTGGGTTCATACTTGTTTTAAATACTGCGCCTGCACATGTAACTCTGTCCCCTTGAATAATAATTCCTCCATCATGAAGTGGTGAATTAGGGAAAAATATTGTCTCTAATAATTCGTCTGTTAAGTCTGCATATACTTTTGTAGACGCTTCAATATATTCTTGCAATGATATTTCTCTTTCAATAACAATTAATGATCCAATTCTATTTTTACTGAAATATTCAATAGATTTCATAATTTCAAAAACTATTTTTTCTCTTTCATCTAATGTTAATACTTTATGTCTTCCTAAAAGTTGAGTTCTACCTACTGATTCAAGAACGCTTCTAATTTCTGGTTGAAATACAACTATTAATGCTAGAGGTCCCCACTGAACGATATATTCTAAAATAATTCCTACAGTATATAAATTTAATATATCACTTAAAAGCCAAATGAATAATAAAACTATTATTCCTTTTACTATTAGTGCCATTTTAATATTATTTTTAATACTTTTTAATGCATAGTACAATCCCATCCACACGATGCAGATATCTAACAATCTAGTAAAAATCGACCATATAAATTCCATTTTACACCTTCCTTAATATGCTTCTTTATTATAACAAATTTTATAGTAAAATTAAAGTGCAAATTCAAACAAAAAAAACTCTAGTCACTAGAGTCTTTTTTTTGATTTGTTTTTTTGTACCCTATTAATGCTAAAACAAGCACTATTGTAACAATTACTATTGTAATATAGTTGTTGGATATAAAACCATTAATTTTATCCATATAATTACTCCATTATCAGTGATTGACCAGAAGGTTGAATTGCTATATATGTATTACCATCATTAATTTTCAATTCACTTCCATCACTTAATGTATAAATCGTTTGTGATTCTCTCGAATCTTTTGACCAATTTATCGGAATTGAAGTCCCTTCACTTATATAATAACCAGTTCCTGAACCTATATTTTCCAAAGTTTGTCTTCCAGAAGTATCCCCTGGAATAGTATAATTTGTAACTTGGTATGTAATTATATTTTTAAATGTGTACTGGTTTGATGTAATATAATCATTGTGCGCACTACCATTTACACTATGGTCATATGTCTTAGTATCTTCATTATATGTAAAACTAGATATATTTGCACTAGAATAATAAATTTCTATATTATTAGCCGTTAATGATTCCGCATTAGCAGCTAAATCTAAACTTTCTGCTGAGTAAGTAAACAACAACGGAAGGTTAGTTTCAGCTCTATACCCTTTAGTTGAAATCGCTGAATTTAAATCTGCTATACTAGAATATGTTTGATGTTCAGTGGCAACTGGTAATGAACTGTCTCTAAATGCGTAATAGTTAGCTCCTACTTCAAAACTGTCTATATTTAAAGTGTTTAAATCTCCATATGCTTGAGGACTTCCTCCCCAATGAATATAATATGCATCATTTTCCATTGCATAATCTAAATAATAATGTCTTGAACTTCTAATTCCTGCAATTCTTGCTGTATCTACATCTTTAAATAGTGCTAAGTATCTAGATATACCTCCTTCAACAACTATTTCATAAATTATATATGCATCTTGTAGACCTGAATGATATGGTCTTATTTCAGAATGGTTATTAATCATTACTGCAAAAGGTCTCGTTGTTGAATCAATATCAACGATTTGCACTGTTTCTTCAGATTTTTCAATATTTTCTTTTGTTGTTAATGGTTCTTCTTTTTTATCAATTATATAGTATCCAATTAAAAGACCTGCAAGTGCGATTATTAATATACTCAATATAATAAGTATTTTTTTCTTTTTTAATAACTTTTTCATATATATTTTTTTACTTCCCTTTCTAAATCTCTTTTTTTAATAGTTTCTTTTTTATCGTATAATTTTTTACCTTTTCCTACACCTACTAGAACTTTAGCATAAGAATTTTTAATATATAATTTCAGCGGTATTAATGATATACCTTCTCTTTCTTTTGCATTTTTTAGTTTTTGTATTTCTTTTTTATGTAACAAAAGTTTTCTTTCTCTTGTTTCTTCATGGTTAAATATATTTCCTTCTTCATATTTCGCCACGAACATATTAACTATATAAGCCTCATTGTTTTTAATTCTAACAAATGAATCTTTAATTTCTGCTTTTCCTAATTTAATTGACTTTATCTCTGTTCCTTGTAAAACTATACCGGCTTCAATATCTTCTTCAATAAAATAATTAAATGTTGCTTTCTTGTTTTTTATTTCCATCTTTTTCCTCAACTAGTTCAAAGTCTATTTGAGCCTTTTCTTTACTAGCTCCTGTTACTTTTACTCTAACCGCATCACCAAGTCTATACTTTTTACTCTTATCTTTACCAATTAATGATAATAATTCCGGCACATGTTCGTAATACCCTTTTAATGTACTTATATGAACTAAACCTTCGATTAAGTTTTCCAATTTTACAAACATACCAAAGTTAGTAACGCCAGTTATCATACCATCATATTCACAACCTACATAATCTTCCATATATTCAGCCATTTTCATATCATCAACTTCACGCTCTGCTTCAACTGCCGCCACTTCTCTTTCGCTAGCGTGTTCTGTAAGTGACACTAAATATTCACTATTATAATTTATGCTTTCATTCGATAAATTATTATTTATTAAGTATTCTCTTAGCAATCTGTGTACTGTTAAATCAGGAAATCTTCTAATTGGAGATGTGAAATGTGTATACATTTTACTTCCTAATCCAAAGTGACCAATATTATTCGAACTATAAATTGCTTTTTTCATACTTCTAAGGAGCATATCACTTAAAATTTCATATTCTTTTTTATCTTTTAATTCAGCAAGTATTGTTTGCATACTTCTGCTTGTAAGTGATATTGTTTTTGTTTTTAATTGATATCCTAAAGCCTTCACAAAATTAGTAAAGTCTTCTACTTTCTCAGAATTAGGAACATCATGTACACGATATACAAATGGTAAATCCATGTTATATATATGACCTGCTACAGTTTCATTTGCTACTATCATAAAATCTTCAATTAATTTTTCTGCATCAAAACGCAGTCTACGTTTTACATCAATTGCTTTTCCATTTTCATCTTGAATAATTTTAGCTTCATCCAGATCAAATTCAATATAGCCTCGTTCAACTTTTTCTTTACGAAGTATCTTAGCTAATTCATTCATTTTAAGCAATTGTTTTTCATATGATTCATACCCTTCAGGTACTGTTCCATCCATAAGTATTTGGTTAACTTTGTCATAAGTCATTTGTTTTCTAGATTTAATATAAGATTGCATAATATCGTAGTTTACTACTTTTCCCTTTGCATCTATTTCCATAAAACAACTCATTGATAGTCTAACAACGTCAGGATTTAAAGAGCATATACCATTTGATAATTGATGAGGTATCATTGGTATAACTGTATCTGCTAAATACGATGATGTACCTCTTTCATATGCAGTATCATATAAAGCTGTTCCCATCTTAACGTAATGAGAAACATCTGCAATATGTACGCCTAATAAATAATTTCCATTTATTTCCTCTAAACTTATCGCATCATCTATATCTTTAGTATCATTACCATCTATTGTAAAAATCATTTTTTTAGTTAAGTCTAATCTTTTGTCATATTCTTTTGGATTAACTTCATCTGGTATATTTTCAAGTTCCTTAATAACTTCGTCACTAAAATCAACTTCTATATTATGTTTTAAAGCTATTGATACAATGTCTACTCCTGGATCATTTTTATGTCCGATAACTTTTATTACTTCACCAACATAATGGATATTATCAACTTTTTTATTTATTTTAACAAGTACTTTATGACCCTCAACACAGCCTTCAGTACTATCCTCAAGTAAAGTTATATTTAAATTAATTTTTTCGTCATCAGGTTCAAAAGTTATTTTGTTATTCTTCATAACTATTTCACCAACTATGTTATTTAAATCTCTTTTTAATAATTTGATAACTTTTCCTTCTTTTTTACCATGATAAGTATAAACATCTACTAAAACAAAATCCCCCTCGATTGCTCCATTTAAATTTGCTTTATATATGTATATATCTTTTTCTTCTCCATAATCTAAAAAACCATTACCTGCTTTATTTACTCTTACTACACCTTTTTTTAATGAACTACAAAATTTAATAAGGATATACTCGTTATTTTTTGTTTCATGAATTTCTCCATCACTAACCAATTTTTTTATTGTTTCTGACAACTCTTGATATTCTTCAGTAGTTTTGTATCCTAGCAAATCATTTATTTCCATTAACGATTTTGCTTTATTAATATTATTTAAAGCATTAAGTATTTTTTCTTCCATTTCAATCACCTATTTATCTTTCTCTTCGTAAATGCATGTTTTATTTCCCTCTTCAGACCACTTTATTTGTATTGTTAAAGATGTTTCTTTTTTATCATTAATTGTTTCTAAGTATTCTTTATCTAAATAACCTTCTTCTATGAGTTGTTCTTTGTATACAGTTAGGGTACAGTCGTTAGGATTTATACAATCCTCCCTCAAATCTTGAACTGAAGCGTATGTACACGCAGCATTTTCTATACTATTTATATATATTTCATATTCTTTGTTTTCTGCTTCTTCAATTAAATAATCATAACTCAGAAAACCAATACCACCTACTATCCCAATTATAGTTATAACAGCTAATATTTCTAATATTGTAAATCCATTTTTATTCATTACCATCACTATTATACATTATATCATACTTTTAAAAAATATTATTATTTATTTTTACTTAACTTTGTAGTATTATATTAAGGAAAGGAAGAGATTTATGAATAACTTAGAATATGCAAATTTTTTGGTTCCTAATGTAGAAAAAGATTGGAATTATTATGAAAATTTATATAAAAACAGAAACTTAAATAATGATCAAATTGTATCTAGATTTGCTCCTAGTCCAACTGGCTCAATGCACGTTGGTAATATATATGGCGCTTTCACTGGATATAGTTATGCTAAACAGTCAGGAGGCATCTTTTATTTAAGAGTTGAAGATACTGATCAAAAAAGAGAAGTTGAAAATGGAACTGAAGCAATTATTAATGGATTAAAAGAACTTAATATATTATTCGACGAAGGACACACAATCGGAGGAGAATATGGTCCATACTTGCAAAGTGAAAGAAAAGATATATATAAAGCTTTTGTCAAAAAACTTATCGAAGAAGATAAAGCTTATCCTTGTTTTTGTACTCAAGATGATATTAATTCGATTAGAGAAATTCAAGAAAACAAAAAACAAAGATTAGGTTATTATGGTAAATTTGCGAAATGCAGGAATCTTTCTAGAGATGAAATTGTTAATAAAGTTACCAATAACGAAAGTTATATAATTAGATTAAAATCTGATGGTTCTTTTTATAATAAAGTTATATTAAATGATTTGATTAGAGGAAAAATAGAAATGCCCGAAAACGATATTGATGAGGTAATCTTAAAATCTGATGGTCTACCTACCTATCATTTTGCACATGCAATTGATGACCATTTAATGAAAACTACACATGTTATTAGAGGTGATGAGTGGGTATCTAGTTATCCTAAGCACGAACAATTATTTAGAATGTTAGGTTTTAATTTACCTAATTATGCACATATATCTCCAATTAACATTAAAGATGGAGATACTATTAGAAAGTTATCTAAAAGAAAAGACCCTTGGGCTGCTATTAGCTTTTATAATGAATTAGGAATTCCTCATGAAGTTATAAAATTATATTTAGCTACCTTAATGAATTCTAATTTCGAAGAATGGTATAATTTGAATCTTGATAAAACAATAGAAGATTTTGAATTCAATTTTAATAAAATGGGAGTTAATGGACCTATATTTGATTATGAAAAGTTGGTTAATATTTCTAAAACTTATTTTACTACGCTGAAAGCTAGTGAAATATATGACAATTTACTATTATATACTAGTAAATATGATACTACTTTTAATAATATAGTTTCAAATAATAAAGATTATATTGTAAACATGTTGAATATTGAACGCGAAGTTCCAAAACCTAGAAAAGATATTACAGCATACAGTGATATAAAAAAGATTTATTGGTTTATGTTTGATGAGTTATTTGACGAAAATAGCGACAACTATGAGGAAGTAACAAACGTTACTAGAGATGTTTTGATAGATTACTTTGATAATATCTTTGATAGAAATGATTCTCAAGAAGAATGGTTTGGTAAATTATCAGAATACGCGAATAATATTGGATTTACTAATGATAGAAAAGCATTTAAAGCTAATCCAGAAAATTATAAAGGAACTACTGCAGACTTCTGTAAAATTATTAGAATTATGATTACAAAAAAGAATCTTAGTCCAAATCTATATGATATTGTCATACTATTAGGAAAAGATAAACTTATTGATAGAATAAATAAATATTTTAAATAAAAAAGTTACTGATTAACAGTAACTTTTTTTTAGATTAAGAATAGTACTAATGATAAGATAAAGAATGCAATACCTAAAGCTAGTGTTAATCTATTAACAAATAACTCAAAGCCTCTTTCTTTCATATTTTGAAATAAAGCATCATTTCCACCAGTTATTACGTTTCCAGCATCACTTGCTTTATTGCTTTGTAATAATACAAGCGCAATTAACAATATTGATACTACTAACAATAAAATTTCCAACATTATTTTTCACCTTTAACTTTCTTATCTTTTTTATCTTCTTTTTTTACAATTTTTCCATCTTTTACTTCTATTTTTTCAATGCTAACTGTTTTTTCTAAATCAGGTTTAAAATCTGGAATTTTTTTTGTTTTAACAATTTCTTCGATTTGTTCTTTTGTAAGTGTTTCATATTTAATTAAAGCATCACTTAATAAATTTATTAATTCTTTGTTCTCTTTAATAATTTTTTTTGATTTTTCATAACACTCTTCAATAATTCTTCTTATTTCTTGATCAATTTCAAGTGCTACTTGATCAGATATATTTCTAGATTTAGTATAATCTCTACCTAAAAATACTCCTTCACTTTTGTGTTCATATTGCATTGGGCCTAAGTGAGACATTCCATATTCAGTAACCATACTTCTTGCAATACTAGTTGCTTTTTTAAAATCATCTGAAGCACCAGTTGATATTTCGTTTAAGAACATTTCTTCTGCTACTCGTCCTCCAAGTAACCCTATTATTTGGGCTAGTAATTCAGTTTTGGTTAGTACAGCCATTTTTTCTTCTTTTGGAAGCATCATAGTGTAACCACCTGCCATACCTCTAGGTATAATAGTGATTTTATGAACATCGTTTGCGTCTTCTAATTTAATACCTATAACAGCATGTCCAGCTTCATGAAGTGCAACCAATTTCTTTTCTTTTGGAGTTATTTGTCTAGTAGTTTTTGCTGGTCCTAATAATACTCTATCAGTTGCCTCATCTATTTCATCCATAGTGATTGCTTTTTTATTTCTTCTAACTGCAAGAAGCGCAGCTTCGTTTAGTAAATTTTCAAGATCTGCTCCACTAAATCCTGGAGTTCTTTGGCTTAGGAAATTTAATTTTACATCATCTGCTAATATTTTGTTTTTTGCATGAACTCCTAATATTGCCTCTCTTTCTTTAGCATCAGGCAATCCTACCGTTACTTGACGGTCAAATCTTCCAGGTCTTAAAAGCGCTGGATCTAATACATCTGGTCTATTTGTAGCGGCAATAATAATTATACCTTCATTTGCTCCAAATCCATCCATTTCTGTTAATAATTGATTTAGTGTTTGTTCACGCTCATCGTGACCTCCACCTAAACCAGTACCTCTTTGTCTACCTACTGCATCAATTTCATCTATAAATATTAAACAAGGTGCATTTCTTTTTGCTTCCTTAAACATATCTCTAACTCTAGATGCTCCAACTCCTACAAATAATTCAACAAAGTCAGAACCACTAATATAATAAAAAGGAACATTTGCTTCTCCAGCAATAGCCTTTGCTAATAATGTTTTTCCTGTACCAGGAGAACCTACCAGTAAAACTCCTTTCGGAATTCTAGCTCCTAATTTTTGGAATTTTTTAGGGCTTTTTAAAAAGTCTATTAATTCTGCAACTTCTTCTTTTTCTTCTTCAAGTCCAGCTACATCTTTAAACATTTTTTTATCGCTATCATTTGTAAGTCTAGCTCTACTTTTACCAAAATCCATTCCGTTTTTATTTCCACTAGCTAATTTAGTAAAAATAATGTATGTTGCTACTACTATTAATACTAATGGTAATAGATTAATTAGAATGTATATAAAAGTCGAATCTCCTGGATCTCCATTAGTTATATACTCCTCAACATCTTTTTCACTAGCATATGTCTGAATAGTTTCTAAATCTTTTTCTAATACGTTCGCAGTAAAACTTTCTTCTTCTTTATATCCATCAAGTTTTCCTGTAATAACGTATACACTTTCTCCTGCATTAGGTGTAATAGCTATTTCCGTTACTTTTTCTTCGCTGATTTCCTTTAATAACTCTCCTGTAGTTAATTCATTTACTTTATCTCCTTGAAAATTAACTAATACAATTACTGCAATAATTACTATTCCTAATATAAGATAAGGCAAGTTATTTTTAACTTGTTTGTTTTTGTTTATTTTCATTTTGTTTCCTTTCGTTTGCATTTAATATTATATCATATTTTTTTATTTTTGGATAAAAAATTCTTTCTTTTCTTTTATTCCTTTAAATCCATTTGATAGATCTATAGTTCCTTTACCTGATTGACTATTTATTAATTTGTTTATCTCTATTAAAGTTTGATCACTCACATTAAATTTTTCTGTTTTTTGAATGTTACTTATATATGTTTCTAGTACCCTGTTTTTTATAAATTCACTTTCTAAATTATACTTAATCAAATCTATTTTGTCATCTAATATTATAGATGATTTTTCTACATAATTTTTAACAAATTGATCATATTCATTTAATTTTTCACTGAAACTATAATATTTTAAATGTATTTTATTGCTTTCTTTTTTTAAGAATGGTAACATATGTTTTCTATATCTATTCCTTGTATAATCATCGCTTTCATTGCTTTTATCTAATCGATACGGCACATTTTTTTCTTGATTATATTTTATAACTTCATTTTTATCAACTAATAAAAGTGGTTTTAAAATTTTATGTGTTTCATTTACATAGACCATTTTTAATCCTGCATAACCTGATAAATTACTTCCTCTAGTTATTCTCATAAGAACAGTTTCAATTAAATCATCTCCATGATGAGCTGTTAAAATTGCAGATGCATTGTATTTTTGTTGTAGTTTATTAAGAAATTCATAACGTTGGTCTCTTGCATTTTCTTGAAAGTTATCTTTATATTCTTTTAAAACAAATAATTCAAATGTTAATTGATTTTCTTCACAATATTTCCTTAAAAATTCTTCTTCTTCTTCAGACTCTATTCTTTTTTTGTGATTTACATGTGCACAAATTATTTTTAAATTAAATTCTTTTTTTAAACTTAAAAGCAATGAAAGCAAACACATTGAATCTGGTCCACCTGAACACGCTAATATTATACTTGTATTTTGTTGCAATTCTTTTCTTAAAATATCTAATTCTCTTTCCATATTATTTCCTAACCTATATTTTTTAAATTATGTTCCAATAATTCCTTGATGTGACCGTTTAATATTTTTAACGGGTCGAATGATTCGTAATTACTTCTGTTATCTTTTACAAGTTTATAGGGTTCTAAAAAATAACTTCTTATTTGTGAACCAAAATTTATACTTGAATTATCTTTCATATTTTTTTCTTTTTCTTCTTGTTTTTTTACTTCTTGTTCATATAATTTACTTTTAAGAATATTCAGTGCTACATCTTTATTTTTTAATTGACTTCTCTCGTTTTGACATGTAACTACTATTTTGCTTGGCAAATGTGTAATTCTTACAGCAGAATTAGTAGTGTTTACTGATTGACCACCTGCTCCAGACGAATGGTATACATCTATTTTCAAATCTTCTTCTTTGATTTCAATATTAATATTATTATCAAAAACAGGTGTTATTTGTACTGAGGCAAATGAAGTATGTCTTCTTTTGTTTGAATCAAATGGACTAATTCTTACTAACCTGTGTATACCCGTTTCATTTTTAAAATAACCATAAGAATATTCACCTTTTATATTTAATATAACATTTTTAATACCTGCTTCTTCACCTTTTGCTAAATATATTTCTTCATAAGAATAATTGTATTTATCACAAAAACTTTTATACATTTCTAAAAGCATATTAGCCCAGTCACAACTTTCAGTTCCACCTGCTCCTGGGTGTATTTCAAGGTAACAATCATTATTGTCGTATTTTCCATTTAATAACACACTAATTTCTAGTTCATCTATTTTTTTTAATAAATTAATGTATTCTTGTTCTTCATATGTTTCTTTTAATAATTCGTATATTATTTCTATTTCTTCTATAGTGTTTATTGTTTTTTCTAAAGAGTTTATCTCTTTAAATATATCATTAACTCTTTCAGTATTATCCCAAATTCCAGGTTCCTCCGAACATAATTTTAATTCTTTTAATTTTTCTTTTTTTAAATCAAATTCAAAGTAACCTCCTTAAGTCACTTATTTTTGTATCTATAGTATTCAAATCCATTTTTTCTTCACCAACATTATTTTACTATGAAATGGTGTTTTTTTCTATTAATATTAGTATTTTTCATTTATTTTTCACTTAAATTTGTTTATTTCATGAAAAAAAGTAAAGAATTCTTTACTTTCCACAACATTGTTTATATTTTTTTCCTGATCCGCATGTACAAGAATCATTTCTTCCAATCTTTTTTAATACTCTTTTGGGAGAATTTTTAACTTTATCATCGTTAGAAACATTTCCATTTAATGTTTGTTTTCTTTGAATGTTTGCTCTTATTTCTGCTCTAAGCAAGAATGTTGCACTTTCTTCATCTATTTTATTTAAAAAACTTTCGAAAAGTTCATAACCTTCCATTGTATAGGCTTGAACTGGTTTTACTTGAGCATATGCTCTTAAATTAATACCTTCTTTTAAATGTGACATAGCACTCATATGATTAACCCAGTTTGTATCAATAACTCTCAATGTAATTGCTTTTTCATACTCATTAATAAATGGAGCATCTTTTAATTTTGCTTCATACTCTTTGATTATTTTATCAGAAATCATATGTACGATATCGTCATCAGATTTACCTTCTAGGTCTTTAATTGTAATTTTTTTGTGCTTTAAATAGTTTGTATTAATGTATTCAACTACTTCTTCTTTATCCGTATCTGTCAAATATCCTTCGGGCGCTATATGATTATCTACTACATTGGAAACTACATTGAAAAATGTATCTAGCACTTTTTCATGAATACTCTCCTCTTCTAGTATTTCATTTCTTCGTTCATAAAGTATTTCTCTTTGCTCATTTAAAACATTATCATAATCAAGTAAACTTTTTCGTATATCATAGTTATTACCTTCAACTTTTTTCTGAGCAGTTTCTATACTTCTTGTTAAAACTTTACTTCTAATAGATTGATCCCCTGTAACTCCTACTGCTTGAAGCATTGTTTTAATTCTATCTGTTCCAAATCTTCTCATTAAATCATCTTCAAAAGACACAAAAAATTGACTCATACCTGGATCTCCTTGACGACCAGCTCTACCACGTAATTGATTATCAATTCTTCTTGATTCATGTCTTTCAGTACCTATTACACATAATCCACCAAGTTCCCTAACTCCCTTGCCTAATTTAATATCTGTTCCACGTCCAGCCATATTAGTAGCAAGTGTTATTGATCCTATTTCACCAGCTTTAGCTATAATATCTGCTTCTCTTTCATGATTTTTGGCATTTAATATTTCATGGTTTAATTTTGCTTTGGTCAAAACTTTTGATAATTCTTCATTAGCTTCTACTGATATTGTACCTATCAAAATTGGCTGTCCTTTTTCATGAACCTCCTTAATAAATTTTACTATAGCAGAATTTTTACCAGCCAAATTTGAATATACTAAATCTGCATAATCAATTCTTGCTATAGGTTTATTTGTTGGAATAGTTATGACATACATGTTATATATATTTCTAAATTCTTCTTCTTCTGTCTTAGCTGTACCTGTCATACCAGATAGTTTATTATACATTCTAAATAAATTTTGAAAAGTTATTGTAGCCATTGTTTTAGTTTCAGTGTTTATTTGTACACCTTCTTTTGCTTCAATAGCTTGATGTAACCCTTCACTAAATTGTCTTCCATGCATTAATCTACCAGTAAACTGATCTACTATTATAACTTCTCCTTGTTCAACAACATAATCCACATCTTTTTTAAAACCAAAATTTGCTTTTAGTGATTGATTTAATCGATGAACAAATGAAGTATTATCTAGGTCATATAAATTTTTAGTATTTATTAATTTTTCAACTTTTTGTGATCCTTCTTCAGTTAACGAAACATTTTTAGTCTTCTCATCTATAGTATAATCTTTTTCGTTTTTCAAAGCTTTAGCAACTCTATCTGCGTCTAGGTAAAGATTACTAACGTTTACTCTACCTCCACTTATTATAAGAGGTGTTCTTGCTTCGTCTATTAAAATAGAATCAACTTCATCTATAATACAAAAATTAAGAGGTTTTAATGTTCTATCTTCTTTTTTTACTACCATGTTATCTCTAAGATAATCAAACCCTACTTCGTTATTAGTTGTATAAGTTATATCACAGTTATATGCATCTTGTTTTTCTTTTGGAGATAACTCTCTTAAATTAATTCCTACACTTACACCTAGTAAATCATATATAGGTTTCATCCATTCTGCATTTCTACTTGAAAGATATTCGTTTGTTGTAACTACATGAACACCTAATCCTGTTAGTGAATTTAAATAAGCTGGCAGGATTGTAGTAAGAGTTTTTCCTTCACCTGTTTTCATCTCAGCTATATTACCAAAATGAATTGCAAGCCCTCCAATGATTTGTGTTCTAAAAGGTTTTTCTCCGAGTGCCCTAAATGCTGCTTCTCTTGCTAAAGCAAACGCTCTAACTAAAACATCTTCTAAAGTTGACCCTTCTTCGATTTCTTTTTTTAATTTATTACTTTCAATAATAAATTCTTTATCTTTTAGATTTTTCATTGTTTCATCTAACAATTCTATTTCATCTGCTAGTCTACTAAATCTTTTTAATTCTTTATATTCTGTATCAAATAATGTTTTTAATATTCCCATAATATCTCCTCATAGAGTATTATATCACAAAAAAAAGTTTGTTACATATATAACAAACTTTTTTTATATTATTTCACGTTTATGATTCCGAAATTACCATCTTTTCTCTTATATAAAACCGATACACATTCTTCATCAGTATTTTTGAATACAAAGAAATCATGATTTACCAATGCCATTTGCAAGATTGCTTCTTCTTCGTCCATTGGTTTAATAGATAAATTTTTTCTTTTTATTATATTTAAATCTTCTTCATCTATTTCCGGAACATCTTCGAAGTTCATTGCAAAATCTGCTACACTTTTATAGCGCTTATGCATTTTTTCCTTATTCTTAGTAATTTGTCTTTCTAGTTTGTCCACTACTAAGTCAATTGAAGCATACAAATTATTATTATCTTCTTCTGCTCTAATTGTAAACTGATTCGTTGGTATAGTAATTTCAATAGTTTGTAAATTATTTTTTACTCTTATATTGATTGTTGCTTTTAAATCTTCTGGTTTTTCAAAGTATCTATCTAATCTTTTTACTTTATCTTCTAAGTACTCTTTGATAGCTTTAGTAACCAAAATTTTATCACCATGAATCTGTAATTTCATAACATCACCTTCCTAGTTTCATTATAGCACCAAATATTTTAAAATACTATATATAATATGCTTTTATTTACAAAATAAAAACTGCTTTAAGCAGTTATAGCACTTCTGTAGGAATTTCTTCAGTAACATCTACAGCTTGTAATCCTTTAGAAGTTTCAATCAATTTAAACGAAACAATTGTACCTTCTTCTAGAGTTTTATATCCCTCTTTAGAAATCGCTGAATAATGTACAAAGATATCTTCTAGTTCTGGGTACTCAATGAAACCATAACCCTTTTCATTATTGAACCACTTTACTTTGCCCTTCATAACTCACACCTCTTTTCTTTCTTGATTTTAGCGTAACACATGAAAATACCAATTAGCAATAAATTTAAGTCATCATATTTCGACATTTTCTAACACTTCCCCATAGTATCAAAATTATTTTTAATTGGTTTTTTCATTGCATTAAATGTCGGATTTTGTTGTTAAAATTATTTTTTAATATATTTCTTTTTAATAAAAATATCAGTAATGTTGTTTTTTTATCATTTAAAACAATATGTATTTTTCAACTTCTTAATTATGATATTATTTTTTATGGTAGGAGGGAAAATGAATAAAAAACTTGCTACATACATTATAAATAATATTAAAAGAAAACAGACGTTATCTCATAGGGATGAAGTAATTTGTTTATACACCTTAGAAGGTCTATTGAGTGCTTTTTTTAAAACAATTACCATTTTAATTTTAGCTGTACTGTTTAATTTGTTTTTTGAAGTATTATTATTAATGTTGTTTTATGGGATTTTAAGATCATTTGCATTTGGACTTCATGCCTCTAAAGATGTGTATTGCTGGATTTCGAGCATATTAATATATCTTATCTCTCCTTTGTTAATTTCAATAATAATTTTACCTAATTTTATTTTTTATGCTCTCTTCTTTATTTTTGGAACACTTCTAATAATATATTCTCCTGCAGATACCCCTAAAAGACCATTAATTAGAAAAGATAAACGCGATAGAAATAAAATTATTTCATTAGTTACTGTATTAATATATTTTATTATTAGTATATTGACTGATATTCAGATAATAAATAACAGCATTTTATTTGCAGTTGTTATTCAAGCAATTTGTGTAAATCCTATTATATACAAAATATTTAATACTACTTACAATAATTATTTATTTTATAAGCCAAACAAAGGTTTAAATTAATTTATATATATTTAAGCAGAAAGGAGTACTAATGTTAGTTGATATATTAAAAAATATTGGTGAAACTCAAGGTAAAGAATGTTTTACACCATTTTGGATATTTGATGAGCCTACTTGTCCAGAAGAATTATTATAAAAAAATAAACCATTGAGGTTTATTTTTTTGTGCTTAAAGTTATTGAAAAAGTGTCATTGATTATCTCTATTGCTGTTTTAATCTTGTTGTTTTTTTTAAGTGAATGTAATCCTATACCAGAATTTTTATTTTTTGTTGAATAATTATATTCAGTTAATTTATCTATATCTATATCATTTGAAAAATTGTTTTTAATTACGACTTCACTATGTTCTTTACTTTCTTTAAATATGACCACAAGATTTAATTTTTTTGTTTTGGTTGATTCTTCAATTACATTATCTAAACAAATTGCTATTGCTGTACCTAATCTAGATACTAATTTTACACATTGTTCCTTTTCACATGTCATATTGCTTATTACTTCTAAATTAATATGTTTTTTGTCATTAAGTTTATCATAGAACACTGTCATAAAACATTCTGGAACTTTACTTAATTGTATAATCAAATTTAATCTTTCATTCTCTTTATTTATCATTTTATCTATAAGATCAGAAATATTTTCTTTTCCTAATGATTTTAAAGCTAATAATTCATTGTTAATATTATGACGATAAATTTGATCTTCTTTAATTTTATCAGTGTAAAATTTATTTAATGTCATTAATTTTTGTTTATGTTTCATATTTTCAACCATTTTGTAAAATGCTAGTTGTAGCGCTACTATTATAATAGTACATAATATATATAATATTATTAATGTGCTTTGTGAATTAATGTTGATAGAATAATTAAATATCATTATTGATAATACCAAATATATCAACACTTGTAAAATTATTACTAAATACAATAATTTTAAATTGTATTCAACTAAAATAAATTTTTTAAATTTGTTAAATATTTTACTAGCGACTTTGAATCGACTAATTCCTATTAAAATTAAACTTGCTAATAAAGAATTTGCTAATGTAAATAATTGTAATGAAAGCAAAGTACTATTTTCATAAAGATAATTCATTTGTCTAGATACAAGCAGATCACCTATAAAAAAATATACAATTATGAATAAAGAATTAAAAACACTTTCTTTAAAATTAAAATTTAATATTTTGTAATTTATTATCATATACATTAGTAGTAAATATAATAATTTAATCAACATGTGAAAGTACATATGACTTATTGCTGCAATCAACAACACTATTAATAATATTGCTTTTTTTGTATGATTTATACTTAAAGTATTATTGTTAACTTTGTTTAAAAATATTATTACTGAAATCCCTAAAAAAATACACTGGATAAAGGATAATATAAAACTCATCATTTTTCTAAATCCTTTCTGTATTTTTTTGATAAATATGGTGAAACTTCTCCATTATCAAAAGTTACAGTGGATTTCTTATAATCATAATTTTCTACCCTTGAAGTGTTAACTATACTTCCTCTATGACATATTTTGAACCTATCATCTAATTTATCTAACATTTCATGTAATGTCATTGTAACTACATACTTATTGGCATCTGTTATAATATATAATCTTCTTTCATTTGTATCCCTATAAATATATAGTATTCTTCTGAAATATATTGCTAGTTGAGCGCTTCTACTTGAGTATTTAAACATTTTATTATCAAAATTGTATGAAATTATAGCTTTTAAATCTTTTTCTAACGTTTCTTCAAATTTATGAAATTTTTCTAT
>CAYJBC010000013.1:0-991 GCA_964368535.1 uncultured Muribaculaceae bacterium | reverse complement strand
CTATTTCAAACATTTTTTCGTGACTGGAAACAAATATTATTTCGCTATTCCAATCCATTTTTCTTATTTTATCAGCTACTTCTATTCCTGAAGTTCCAGTTTTAAGTTCCACATCTAGAATATATATTTTCTTGCCTTTTGTCGCCTTGATTTCATCTTTTAACTTCTCATCATAATGTGTATAATACTTTATATCTATTTCTTCCTCAGTATTAAAACTTACTTTGCTGATTATTTTTTTTACTTTTTCTCTGTCATTCAAGTTATCTTCTACTACTACAAAATGTATCATACGCCACCTCAACAAATCTTTGCTATAGGCAAAATATAACATTTTTAGACAAATTTCAATAGATAAAACTCTATGTGTTCGATTTGAAAACAAAATCTATCAATATTGTTTGAAAACAAATATAAATGAAGTCTTTATCACCATTGAAGATAGATTTTATCTTTTCATTATTCCCAAATATTAACCTATCTTTTGTTTTTGAAATACTATTAATATATTGGATTAATTCTTGTACATTAAATACTTTATTATCTATAAACTTAATTTCTTCTTTTTGCATCTTATTTTTATAGTATAGGATTGTATAATCATTATTGTAATTTATATATATTTTGTTTGATTTTAGCACTAAAATTGTTTTATCTTTAATATATTCTATTTTTTTGTAATTTAATTTATCTAATATGTCTGATAATATCATTTTGTCAGCTTTTGTATAATTATCATGAATTATTATTATTATATTTTCAGTTAATATTGTATTCATTAATTTGTTTTCATTTAGAAATCTATTAAACTCTTCATAAAACAACTTGGGATCACTTATTTTTCCTAGTTTCAGACTATTTTTTTTTATTTTTTTGATATATATTTTATTGTATTTGTGTGAATAATAATATATATCATTATCTTGAATATGTAAAATATTTTTTTTCATTTTTTCCTTTCTAAATAAAAACTCCTTTCGGAGTTTTATTC
>CAYJBC010000012.1:0-23716 GCA_964368535.1 uncultured Muribaculaceae bacterium | reverse complement strand
ACAAAGACAAGGATAGGGAGAAAATATGGCAAGAATTAAAAATATTGAACTACCAGGAAATAAACATATTTGTATAGGGTTAACAGCTATATACGGTATTGGTAGAAATTTAGCAAATTCAATTTGTGAAGATGCAAAAGTAGATCCAAGTAAAAAAGTTAAAGATTTAACTGAAACTGAAATTACTGCATTACGTCAAGAAATTGATAAACATACTGTTGAAGGAGATTTACGTAGAGATGTTCAAATGAGCATTAAAGGTAAAATGGAAATCAATTGTTATGAAGGTGTTAGACACAAAAAAGGTTTACCTGTAAGAGGACAAAGAACTAGTAGAAATGCTAAGACTCGTAAAGGTAGAGGAAAAGTTGTAGCTAACAAGAAAAAAGTAGGAAAGTAGGGTAGAAGAATATGGCATATAATAGAAGAAAAAGAAAAGTAAAAAAAATAGTTCCTGAAGCTCAAGCTCATATTCATTCATCATACAATAATACTATCGTTAGTATTTCTGATAATGATGGAAATGTAATTGCATGGTCATCTGCTGGAAGAATTGGTTACAAAGGAAGTAAAAAGAAAACTCCTTTTGCAGCTGGTATTACTGCTGAAGCTGCAGCTAAAGCTGCTGTTGAATCAGGAGTTAAAAAAGTTGATGTATTTGTAAAAGGTCTTGGACCAGGAAGAGAAAACGCTGTTAGATCACTTCAAGCAGCTGGTTTAGAAATTACTTCAATCATTGATGAGACACCAGTTCCACATAACGGATGTCGTCCACCGAAAAAACCAAGAAACTAATTAACGAAGGGAGAAAATGAATGATTAAATTTGAAAAACCAGATTATAAAATAGTAGAAGCTGTTGAATCAAATAGCTTTGCAAAATTTGAATTAGAACCACTTGAAAGAGGTTTTGGTACAACTATAGGTAATGCTCTTCGTAGAGTATTATTATCTAGTTTACCAGGTAGTGCAGTAACTAGCATTAAAATTGATGGAGTTATGCATGAATTTCAAAAAATCGAAGGAGTAGTAGAAGATGTAACTGCTATAGTACTTGCTTGTAAAAAGTTAGTTGTTAAAAATTTTACAAGTGAATCTAAAGTTTTAAGATTAACTGCATCTAAAGAAGGTGCTGTTACTGCTGGGGATATTACTGCTGATGCTGATATTGAAGTTGTCAATAAGGATTTAGTAATATGTAATTTAGTTAAAGGTGGAAAAATTGATATTGAAATGACTTTAGAAAATGGTCGTGGATATGTTGATGCTGCTACTAACAAAGAAAATTTAGTAGATGCTAAAATAGGTGTAATAGCTATAGATTCTAGTTATTCACCAATTGAACTTGTTAAGTACGAAGTTGTTGATACTCGTGTTGGACAAAATGAAAATTATGATAAATTAATCATGGAAATTACTACAAATGGTAGTATGCTTCCTGAAGAAGCAATGGCTCTTGCAGCTAAAATATTAATTGAACATTTTACTATTGTTGCTGATTTAAATGAAATTAGTAATGTTAGTGGTGTTATGCAAGAGAAGAAAGTAGATACAATAGCTAAAAAGTTAGAAACACCAATTGAAGAAGTTGAATTCTCTGTTCGTGCTTATAACTGTTTAAAAAGAGCTGGAGTACATACTATTCAAGATTTAGTTGATAAAAAAGAAGTTGAAGTTACAAAAATTAGAAACTTAGGAAAGAAATCTTTAAAAGAAGTTATTGATAAAGTTGCTGATTTAGGACTTGCATTTAAGGAGTAGAATATGGCTTATAGAAAATTAAATAGAGAAACAAGAATTAGAAGAAGTATATTAGCTGGACTTGCAAAAACTGTAATTACTAACGGTCATGTTGTGACTACAGATGCTAGAGCTAAAGAAGTTCGTAAATTTGTTGAAAAAATGATTACTCTAGGTAAAAGAGGAACTTTAGTTTCTCGTAGAAATGCACTTGCATTTTTACATAACGATAAAGAAGTAGTTAGTAAATTATTTAACGAATTAGCACCAAAGTATGCTGAAAGAAATGGCGGATACACTAGAATGATTAAACTAGCTGAACGTCGTGGTGATGATGCACTTATGGTAAGATTAGAATTAGTATAGTTTCTATACTTTTTTTATGATAAAAATTTAATATCTGTTAAATTTAGTAAGTATTTAAATTATTTTTTAAATACTTATTTTTTTATTTCAAATTATAGAAAAATTGTTTTAATAATTTTAGTAATATGGTAAAATAGTAATACGTGTTAATAATATTGAGGAGTGTTTAAAAATGGCTAAAGTTATATCTCTAGTAAATCAAAAAGGTGGAGTTGGAAAAACTACAACAAGTATCAATTTAGCTGCAGCATTAGGACAGGCAGGTAAAAAAATACTTCTTATTGATATGGATCCGCAAGGAAATGCTACAACAGGATTGGGTTTATCTTCATCTGATTTTAATAGTGATGTATATGAAGTAATTACTGGCCAATCTGATATAAAAAAGGGAGTTAAAAAAACTAAGTTTAAAAATCTTAGTATTATGCCTGCAACTCTAAATTTAGCAGGTGTCGATGTTGAATTTGTTAAAAAAATGCTTGAAGATAGTGAATTTAAGCAAAATGACCAATTAAAAACATATTTAACTGAAATTAAAGATAATTATGATTATATAATAATAGATTGTCAACCATCTCTTGGTATTGGTACAATGAATGCACTTGTTGCAAGTGATTCAGTTATAATACCTGTTCAATGTGAATTTTTAGCACTTGAAGGAATAACTCAGTTATTAAATTCAGTTATTATGGTTCAGTCTTGTATGAATCCAGAACTCAGAATTGAAGGTGTTTTACTAACAATGTTTGATGGTAGAACAAATATAGCACTAGAAGTAGTAGAAGAAATAAGAAAATATTTTAAAGACAAAGTATTTGATACAATTATTCCTAGATTAGTACGTTTAGTAGAGGCTCCAAGTCATGGAAAGCCAATTAATGAGTATGATCCAACTAGTAGAGCTTCAGAAGCGTATGCAAATCTAGCTATGGAGGTAATAGAAAGAAATGGAGAATAAGAAGAAAGCTTTAGGTAAAGGTTTAGAACAATTATTTGCTAATAATGTAATAAACTTTGAAACTGTTGAACATAATATTGTAAAAGAAGCTAAAGAAAGTGATATTAGTGAAATATCTTTAGATGACATTAGAAGTAATCCTTATCAACCAAGAAAAACGTTTGATGAAAGTGCTTTAAATGAGCTTGCTACTTCAATTAAAGAATATGGAGTAGTTCAACCTGTTATTGTTAAAAAAAGTGTTAAAGGTTATGAACTTATCGCAGGTGAGCGTAGATGTAAGGCTTCTAGATTAGCTGGACTAACTAAAGTACCTGCAATTATCAAAGATTTTACTGACCAAGAAATGATGGAAATAGCACTTCTTGAAAATGTTCAAAGAGAAGATTTAAATCCTATTGAGGTTGCTGAATCTGTAAGTTCAATAATAAAAATGAGGGGATTTACTCAAGAAGAATTTTCTGTTAAATTTGGTAAAAGTAGAAGTTATGTTACTAATTTATTAGGTCTTTTAAAATTGCCAGCAATGGTTAAAAAAATGGTGGAAGAAAAGAAGTTATCTATGAGCCACGCAAGATTATTAAGTAAACTAGATGATGAAAATAAAATTATAATATTAGCAGAAAGAATAGTAAAAGAAAATTTGAGTGTACACGATGTAGAAAAGATGCTAAGTTTAAAGATAAAAACAGACGTTATTAAGTCTAATGATACTAAAAATTATAATTTTTATGAAAGAATGATAAGTGATCATTTTAATGAAAAAGTAAAAATATCTAAAAATAAAATAGAAATAAAATTTTTAGATGAAAAAGACTTAATAAGACTTCTTAATATTATGAATGTAAAGGTAGATGAAGACTAATGAATCAATCTTTTAATGTAAATGATTTAGTTATTATGAAAAAAGGTCATGCTTGTGGGTTTAATTTGTGGACTATTACCAGAGTTGGAGTAGATATAAAAATAAAATGCAATGAGTGTGGTAGAGAAATCATGATGGATAGACTAGAATTTGTTAAAAAGTTAAAGAAGGTGGTTAATCATGAAGAAAAATAGATTTAAACAATTTGTTGGTATTCATCCAGTTGTTACTTATATTTCATTATGTGCGATAGTAATAGTATTAAGTTTTATATTTTCATTATTAAGTACTCAATCGACATATAACATATATTCACTAGCTACAAGTGATTATTCACCTGTAACTGAATCAGTATTATCTTTGTTTGATTTGAGTGGGGTTAAGTACATATTTACATCGTCTGTTGAGAACTTTGCTACGTTTGCGGTATTATCAAATTTAATTATTATACTTATAGGAATAGGTATAATGGATAAAAGTGGATTTATGCAAACATCTGTTACTTTGCTAACTAAGAGAGCTAAAAAAACTACAGTTACATTTTCAATCATATTATTGTGTTTAATTGCTAGTATTATCGGAGATCTAGCATATATTATCTTAATACCATTTACAGCTTTATTCTTTTATTACGGTAAGAGAAACCCTTTTATAGGTATTATTGCTTCGTTTGGTGCCTTATCTGTAGGTAGTGGTTTATCGTTTATATTTACTTCTGTAGATAGTTCTTTAAGAAATTACACAATATTAAATGCTAGTGTAATAGATTCTACATATACATTTGGTGAATTCGCTTTATTTGGAATTAATTTAGTTGTAATGTTAGTTGCAGCATTTATTTTAACTAGAGTAACTGAAAATTATGTTGCTAAAAAATTACCGAAATACGAATTTGAAGAATCAGCTTTAGAAGAAGATATTGTTACTAAAAAAGAATTAAGAGGTATGCTTTTTGCTGCGATCATTGGTATATTGTATATATTAATTATAATATATAATATAATACCTGGATTACCTTTTTCTGGTAATTTACTTGATTATAGTCAGACATTATATATAGATAAACTATTTAGTGTTGAATCATTCTTCTCACACGGATTTGTATTTATATTTGCAATATTTTTTGTACTTTTAGGTCTTGCTTATGGTCTTGGTTCAGGATCAATTAAGCATAATAAGGATTTTGTTGAAGGTCTTGGACATAGTTTAGATGGAATCGGAAAGACACTTCTATTGATATTTATAGCTTCAGCTTTTATAAACATTTTCAAACAAACTAATATCGGTAATACTATAGTTGCTTACTTAGCTGGTATTATAAGTGATTCAGGCTTTACTGGATTACCTTTAGTATTACTACTCTTCTTAATTGCGATAATAGCAACTATATTTGTTCCCGCTTCGGCTGTTAAATGGCCTATAATAGCCTCTACTGCAGTACCAGCATTTATGAATACTGGTCTTACTCCTGAATTTGCTCAAATAGTATTTAGATTTGGTGAATCTGTATCAATGGGTATAACGCCACTTCTTTCATATTTTGTTGTATATTTAGCATTTATTGAAAAATATAATCAATCATCTAAATCAATAACATTATTTCAATCAATAAAATTACAATTACCATACACACTTATAATGTTTGCACTATTTATAATTGTAATATTATTTTTCTACATTACAAACTTACCTCTTGGTATTGGTGGAAGTGTGGCTTTATAAAATCCAAGTTTTCTTGGATTTTTTTGTATTTAATGATATAATATCATAAGAAAAGAGGCGTGTTTATATGGGTTTACAAGCAGGAATTGTGGGGTTACCAAATGTAGGTAAATCTACTCTTTTTAATGCAATTACTAAAAAAAATATATTGGCTGCGAATTATCCATTTGCGACTATTGAACCAAATGTAGGTGTAGTATTAGTTCCTGATACTAGACTTGATTTCTTAAAACAAATATATGAACCTAAATCATATGTTCCAACAGCATTTGAATTTATTGATATAGCAGGTCTTGTTGAAGGAGCATCTTCTGGTGAAGGACTTGGTAATAAGTTTTTATCTCATATTAGAAGTGTTGATGCGATAGTCGAAGTAGTTAGATGTTTTGATGATGAGAATATTACGCACGTAGCAGGTCATACTGACCCAATTAGAGATATAGAAATTATTAATGTAGAGCTTATTTTATCTGATTTAGAAGTAGTAAGTACAAGAATAGATAAAATAGAGAAAAAAGCTATTGCCACTAAAGATAAGGAATTATTAGAAGAACTTAGAGTTCTTAAAATATGTCATGAATCTTTAGAAAAAAATATTCCTCTTAGAACTATTGAATTTACTGAAGAAGAAAAAATGTTAATTAAAAACTTTAGTTTTATTACTATTAAACCTATTATATACGCTGCGAATGTTGATGAGGAATCAATTGTTGTGGGTGATAATGATTATACTTTAAAAGTAAAGGAATATGCTGAAAAAGAAGGCAGTGGAGTAATAGTTATGTGTGCGAAGTTTGAAGCAGAGATGGCTGGTTTAGAGGATGAAGAAAAATTACTTTTTTTAGAAGAACTAGGTATTGCTAATTCAGGTTTAGATAAACTTATATTTGCAACATATGATTTATTAGGTTTAGCAACATTTTTTACTGCAGGTAAAGATGAAGTTAAGGCCTGGACATTTAAAAAAGGAGATAAAGCTCCAGTTTGTGCGGGAACAATACATTCAGATATTCAAAGAGGATTTATTAGAGCGGAAGTTATGACATTTAATGACTTTGAAAAACATCAAAGTGAATTAAAGGTTAAAGAGGCTGGTCTTCTTAGAATTGAAGGAAAAGATTATTTAATGCAAGATGGCGATATATGCTATTTTAGATTTAATGTTTAAATCTTTTTTTTGTAAAAAAAAGATATATTACATAATACATCTTTACTTATTTAATATTATTTTATATAATTTATACATAAGGTAGGAAACTATGAAAAAACTTATAAATTATATTAATAACCATAAACATAAGAAATTACTTATGACTATACTTATAACTTTACTAGTTGCAATAGTTTTTGGTATTTCGTATGCCTTTTTAGGACCACTTATAGGTGATGAAGCAAGAACTAATATTGATATTCAAGCTCAACCTACAGATGTGTTTAGATTTGAAGAAGGTGACCCAATACTTTTAGAACCTGGATCACATAATTTAAATGATCAAATGGGTAATTTAGTGGCTACTACAACACCTTCAGCTACGTTACTTCCCGCAGCTGATACTGCTGGTACAACTGATAATTATTATATGTATATTAATATAACTAATAATACATTTGTGTATTCACAAAGTGATAATACACCTGAACTTATATTAACTATAGCAGATCCAGATGGAAATGAAGTAACTTCACTTACTGGACTAAATCATACTACAATTAATGGTGTATCAGGATTTGACGTTACTACTTATACTGGGTTATTAACTTTAGCAAATAACAAAGAAATTAGTGCGACTCCTGAAGGTACGACACACAACTGGGTTGTTACCCTTACTATGCTTAATTTACCTGTAGATCAATCACTAAATGCAGAAAGTTCATTAAGTGCAAAAATTTTATTTCAAAGAGAAGAGTATACTGAGCCCTTTGCAACATATCTAATAGCAAACCATTCTGAAGAGCAAGGGCTACTACAACATACATCATCACTAACAAATGGAGCAGGTGATGATAACTATAGATATTCAGGAAGTAATAGTGTAGTATCAAATAACTGGGTATGTTTTGGAAGTGATGTAACACCATGTCCAGAAGAAAATAAATATAGAATTATCGGAATATATGATGGAAGTGTAAAATTAATTAAGGCTACAGCAATAGATAATGATGGAGATGGAGTTCTTGAAATAACAGATAGTGGACAAGATACATTCCAGTATGATGGAGGAAATAGTAATGATTATGAGACAAGTGATATAAAGGCGTATTTAAATGGAGAATTTTATAATACAATACCTGTGAGTTATCAATCAATAATAAAGGAAAGCACATGGTATGTTGGAGGTAATGATACTTCTGATGAAACAGCATCTGAATTTTATAGAGATAATATAGGGTCACCAGTAAAAAATAAAACATCAACAGGAAAAATAGGACTAATGTATGTAAGTGACTATGGATATGCGGCACATACAAATGCATGGACAACAGATTTATCTGGATATAGTAATCAAACAATAAAAGATAATAATTGGCTGTTTAATTTAAACAGTAATGAATATGAATGGACAATTGTGCCTAACTCAAACTATTCGTTTGATGTGTGGAGCGTTAATTATCTCGGCAGCGTGGGTAACCGCAGCGCGCATTACGGTTCTGCCTCTCGTCCAGTCTTGTATCTTGAATCTTCTGCGAAAATTTTAGGTGGAACAGGAAGTGAAGCTGAACCGTTTCGAATAGGAATGTAGAGTAGCCAAGATGCTAAAGTGCTTGGTTGTCGCATTTTCGAAATTTTGAATAAGATTATCAACATTCGGTTGATAATTTTTATTATATTTGTTATAATACTTGCGAGTGAGAAATTACTCCTTGTTATGTGTTTAGTACATAACCAAAAGACCAAGAGGAGGTGTAAAGATGACTAAATATGAAATTATGTACATAGTAAAAACTACTATGGAAGATGATGCTATTAAAAAAGTTTCTGACGATGTTAAAGCTTTAATTAATGGTGATTCTAAAGTTATCGAATTTAAGGACTTAGGTAAGAAAAAACTTGCTTATGAAATCAAAAAAGAATTAAATGGTGCTTACTATTTAATGACTGTTGAAGCAAGTAATGAAGTAATTAAAGAATTCGATCGTAAGTGTTTAATTAATGAAAATGTTTTAAGACATTTAGTTATTAAATTAGAAGACTAATATTAATTAGAGAAGGTAGGAAATAATGAACAAAGTTATATTAATGGGAAGATTAACTAGAGATCCTGAAAGTAGAATGACTGCTTCCAATCTAGAAGTTACTAGATTTTCTATAGCTGTTAATGGTGATAGACAATCAAGAAATGGTGAAAATAATGCAGAATTTATAAATTGTGTATCGTTTGGTAATCAAGCGGGAGTAATTAGTAAATACTGTACTAAAGGTTCACAATTACTTGTTACAGGTCGTATTCAAAATGGTAGTTATGAAAAAGATGGAGTTAAAAGATATACTACAGATGTAGTTGTTGAAACTTTTGAATTTGCTGGTTCTGGAGGCGGAGCTTCAAGAACAAATTCAAATGATTCATACGATATGCCATCATTTGATTCTGCACCTGCGAGTGCACCAACTACTGATGTTACTAGTGATCCTTATAAAGACTTTGGAGAAGAAATCACACTTTCAAGTGATGATTTACCGTTTTAAAGAAAGGATGAATAATAATGGCAGAATTTTATAGAAAAAAGAAAAAGATTTGTCAAATGTGTGCTGGAAAAAGCGTTGATTATAAAGATGTTATGATTATTAATAAATATATTAATGATAAAGGTAAAATATTACCTAGAAGAATGACAGGAGCATGCGCTAAACACCAAAGACACATTGCAAGTCAAATTAAATATTCAAGATTTATGGCTTTAATACCATATGTAAAATAAATAGAAGTAATTCTATTTTTTTTGTGATTTTTGTGGTATTATGGATTTAAAGAAGAGTGGTTTTTGTGATTAAAAAAAATATTAATTTATTAATGAGTAATAAGAAAAAAGTAATTGTTGTAATTGTAATTTTAATTGTTATTATTACTATAGTATTGTCTTTAATAAATGGTATTTCTGGTGAAAAGAAATTAAAAAATGAGGAATTAGGTGTTCTTAATAACCCTTTAGTATTTGTTGAAGGTGATCAATTATTATATGTTGATGTTGATACTCTTGAAAAAACTATTTTAGAAGAAGATTACGATAAAGAAATACAAGGAAATTTACAAATAGCTTTTTCTAGTGAAAATCCAAACTTAATAGCTTATACTAGTGGAAGTAATTTATTTATTTATGATCTTAATTCTAATGAAAAAGAAAAAATCGCTACTAATATGTCTACTGAATATACTAAAGATAATAAGTTTAATTTTATTTCAGATGATAAATACATTATCTTTCAAGATGTTGATAACAATTTTTTTGTCCACATTGTCGATAAAAATGTTAGATATAAAATATATGAAATTGATTACGATCAATCGATAGATATTATTTCTTCTTATGGTGATAAAATTGTATTTACTGTCTATGATGACGCTGAAGATGATTATTATACCTATGATCCTTATAGAGGAGAAAAAGAAGCTTATATCTTTACAATTGGTGAAGATTCGCAATACGATAAAATTGGTGAAAATATAGATATGATAAGCGTTGATGCTCATAATTATAAAATATTTTATTCGATAGTATCTGGAGAATCTAATAAAAGTTCTTATTATTTATATGATATAAAAGATAAAAATGCTGATAAAGTTATAGTAGATGCTGATGAGCTATTATATGTAAATAGTGATTATTCTAGTTTTATTTATTCTAAATATTCAGAATCCACTTATAACATCATTGAAGATGATATGAACGGTCTTGATTACATAATTCAGTATGTTGATGAGACTTGTGAGTACTATGACTATAGATATGGAAGATGTACTTTAGAGCAATATGAAAATGAACAATCTTTTAGTAGAGAGTATAAGGTTGATGTTAGTTCAAAAATTGAGTTGGTAAATAACTATAATAATAAAAAATTAAAAAACATCTATTCTTATAATGTAGAAACAAAAAAAGAAGAATTAGTACTGGAAAATATTGTGGAGTTTAAAGGAACTAGTTTTCATGATAATACATTTATGTATTCAGTTTATGATAATAAAATAAAAATGAGTGACGCTGTTAATAACATAGAAAACTATTACGAATTAGATTCCTATTTTAACAAGCATCAATCGCATAAGTATTTTATAAATAATGAAATAAAAAATATAACTATCCCAGAAAATATAGGTTTTTCATATGCTTCTATTATGAATGATTATGATATATACTTTTATACGGATGATAGTGCATTATATTATATTGATAGTGAAAGTTTAACAGCTAAAAATGTAGCTAATGATATTGATGCAAATACAACTAATGGAGACACATTTATATATTATACATCCAGTGACTATAATGATGACTTAGTCTATGACGCTATTGTTTTGGAGGATGATAAAATTATAAAGGAATTTAATGATGTAATGTATTCAACATCATGGGATAATGATAGTTATTATTATCATTCTTGTAAATGGAATTCTTGTAAGGTTTCTTCTTATGAAGATAGTGACAATATATTGTATGAAGATGTGTATAATGTTCAAATTATTGATTCTGAAACAGAGATAATTTTAAAAAATTATTCTGATACAAATGGAACAGTAGACATTTATAAATCAAGCAATGGTGAACTTGAAAAAATTGCAATAGATATACCAATGTATTTCTTATCAATTGAAATAAATGGATTTTTTACATCGAATATAGGAATTTAAAAAAGGAAGTTAATGCTTCCTTTTTAATTTAATTTGATTATAAGTTTGTTTTCATCATAAGTAATGTAGCCTTGATTTGGATAAGAAACCATATTTTCCATAGCTGAGTATTTATTTATAATATTTTCATCAAAATTAATAATAAAATCATTCGATAAAATATGTTTATTATATAAACTGTAAGTTAAAGGATATGTTAAGATATAAGCAGAATATTTATAGTTAATTTCTTCATTTATATGTGTATTTATATCACCAATATAAACTATTTCAGTTTTGTTAGGAATAAACTGATCATGATTATATATATCTTCTTGTATTTGACTCATAATTGAATACGTTCTTAATTCAATGATTTCTCTAACATAGTACATAGAGTTAGCATATATGAAATTAAAGAAAATTATTGTAATAAAACATGTATAAGTAACGTATGTTACTGTTTTATTTACTTTATTTATCTCTAGTATATAAAATATAAATATATATGATAAATATATTGCAAATATCATTAGAACGTGCAGTAAACCACTACTTAATATATACATTGAGCAGGCTGCAGGTGGTATTAATATAAATATTATAAGCATTAGTGTAATATGAAATTTAGTTAATTTGTTTTTCTTTACATAAGCTATTAAATATACTAATGAAATAATAAATAATATTGAGTTTGCTATTATGTTAATAATTGAATATAAATCATTAGGTATAAGCAGGGAATTTCCATAAGATAAATATGTATGTAAGAAATTTGGTAATAAACTACTAAACATATTATGTGAATTCTTTATACTATTATAAGAATCAATATTTTCAAGATTAAATATATTTAAAAATATGGCTTGAGCTACATAATATAGTATTGCTCCAGCAGCTATAACGCCAATTGCCTTAAGGCCATATACGATAATTTGTTTTATTTGTTCTTTTTTTAATATTTTTTGTAGTATTAAATATAAAAATAAAATTATGGAAACACTTAAGTATGCTTGGTAAAATCCACAAGAAACTATGATTAATAATGCTGATATAATATAACCATATTTATAATTTTTGAATGTGTATACACTTAATATAGAAAATAAATATGCAAGCATAAATGCATCGTTTTCATGATAGTATATCAAATTTGTTGCGGTGAATGTTATACTGCTTATTAAAATAGATATTAATAATGAAATATGCAATTTATTTTTTATACTAATTGTTTTTATCAAGAAGTAGTTTGCTAATCCCATGTAGATTAGTGATAATAGTCCAGTAATCCATGGAACTGGAATATAGCCTCTTAAATATATACTGAAGGCTTGCATAAACCTTCCTATTTGTATTTTCCATAGAACATCACCAGTTTGATTGAAAGCAGTTAATGAATCATGATTTGGTACTGGATTTAAGTAACCATATCCATGTATAATTAACCCTATAATTATTGTAAATAATAGTATCTTAAGAAAAAGTTTCTTGTCGAAATTCTTTTTTTCTTTTTGAATAATGTTATTTATTAATTTTTTCATTTCATCACCAATTTCTTATATTATTATATCACTTAACTAAATTTTGATAAAGTTTATTTGCTTTTTTTTTTTACTGTGATGTGGTACAATATATATGCATTAAGGAGCGTGAAAAAATGAAAGTAATATTGCTTAAAGATGTAAAAAGTCAGGGAAAAAAAGATGATATTATCGATGTAAGTGATGGTTATGCAAATAATTTTTTAATTAAAAATAAGTTGGCAGTAGCTTACAGTAAAAAAAGTAGTGAGATACTTAAGCATGAAAAAGATGATAGAAATCAAAAAGAAAATGAGTTAGTAGATAAACTTACTATCATTAAAAATAAGCTTAATAATAAAGAAATAAAATTTAAAGTTAGTACAGGAGCAGGTGATAAAGTGTTTGGTAGTATTTCTTCTAAACAACTTGCTGAAGAATTTAAAAAAATGGGTTATACAATTGATAAAAAATGTATTAATTTAAATGACCATATAAATACTCTAGGTAGCCATATTGTTAGTATAAAACTCCACAATAAGGTTAAATTTGAGGTTAAAGTTATATTAGAGAAGTAGGTGAAAAGTATGGCTAGGAATATGCCTTCAAGTATAGAAGCTGAAATGAGTGTTCTTGGTGTAGCATTCTTAAATAATTATGATGTAGATAAGATATGTGAAGAAATGTATTCTGATATGTTTTTTGATGCAAGAAATAGAACATTATATAATGCCATTTGCGACTTACATAAACAAAATAGTCCTATAGATATTACTACTGTTAGAAATGAACTTGATAAAGTAAAAAAACTTAATGAAGTTGGACTTGATTATTTAACTGAAGTTATTGATTCAGTTGTAACTAGTGCTAATCTAGAACATTACATGGAAATAGTAAAAGAAAAGGCAACAAGAAGAAATATAATTGAAGCTGCTACAAATATAGTTACTAATGCATACGATATTGAAGATTTAAATTCACTTCTTGATAGTAGTGAAAGAGATATGCTTAGTGTTGTAAGAGCAAGGAGTGTTGGAGATTTTTTGCCTATACATGAAGCTTTAAAAAGAGCACAAGCTAGACTTGAAGAACTTGCTAAAAGTAAGAAAGTTATTACTGGTCTTCAAACAGGATTTTATGATTTTGACAAAATAACTACTGGTTTTCAGGGTGGTGAACTTATTATCTTAGCAGCAAGACCTGGTATGGGAAAAACAGTTATGGCACTAAATATGGCAACATATGCAGCTAGTACTACTGATAAGGCTATAGCAATATTCAACTTAGAAATGCCAGCAGAAATGCTTGTAAATCGTATGATAGCATCTGTAGGACAAATAGATTCATATAAATTATCTACTGGTAATATGCAAGAAGGTGACTGGAAAAGATACAATGAAGCAATTAATCAATTGGGTCACACTAATATTTATATCGAAGATGATGCAGGTATTACATCAAGTGAAATTAGAGCTAAATGTAGGAGACTTGCAGCATCAGAAAAAGGCTTAGGTTTAGTAGTAATCGATTACTTGCAGTTAGTATCTACTGGTAATAGAAGAATTGAATCTAGACAAGTAGAAGTTTCAGAGATATCTAGGGGTTTAAAAACAATGGCTTTGGAACTTAATGTTCCTGTTATTGCATTATCTCAGTTATCAAGAAGTGCTGAAAAAAGAGAAAGTAACCAACCAATGCTTGCAGACTTACGTGAATCTGGGTCACTTGAACAAGATGCTGATATGGTATTATTTATTAATCGTAAAGATTATTATGAAAAGAAAGATCAGAATCAAAAAATAGTTCCTGCGGAACTTACAATTGCAAAACACAGAAAAGGTGGACTTGGCACTGTTGATTTATTAATGGATTTACCGACAGGTTCATTTAAAAATGTATTAAATGTGAATAAGAAGGAAGATGAATAATGAATATTAAAGGATATTTAATAACTAGTATAGTAGTACTTTTAGTTGGTACATTATTTTATGTTGATTATTTTTACAATCAAAAACCTGAAACTGCTTCATCATTATTTAAAGTCTATCTTCAAGGTGAAGAGTTAGGTTATATTGATTCTGATGAAGAACTTTATAATCTTATTAATGATGAACAAAAAGAGATAAAAGATACCTATAGTGTTGATAATGTTTATCCACCATCAGATTTTGATATAGTAAAAATTAATACATATAACGAAAATATTACTGATATAAATACTATATATGATCAAATTGAGGAATATGATGATTTCACAATTTATGGCTGGACATTTACGATAAAGTCAACTGATGAAGAAAAAGAAGATGTTATTATAAATGTACTTGATGAAAAACTATTTGATGAGGCTATAGATACCTTTATCAACGCTTTTATTGAAGCTGAAATATATTCTAATTATCAAAATGGAACTCAGGAAGAAATAGTCGAATATGGTGAATATATTAAAGATATGTATTTTGCAGAAAATGTATCTAGAAAAAGAAATTACATTAGTGCAAATGATAAAATATATACCAATGCTGATGAATTAAGTCAATATTTATTGTTTGGTCCAGATGCAACTATGAATAGTTATACGGTTAATGCTGGTGATACAATAAGCTCAATAGCATATAATAACCAACTAAACCCTAAAGAGTTTTTGGTTGCAAACCCAGAATTAAGAGATCCTGATATATTACTTGCAATAGGTTCTGAAGTAAATGTTACGTTACTTGATCCAGTTCTTAACTTTGTATATGAAGTTGAAAAAACTGAAGAAGTGGAAGTTAACTTTATAACAACTACCGTAGTAGATAATACTAAACCAGTTGGATACTCTGAGCCTACTGTAGCGGGTGTTACTGGATTACAAAAAGTAACTAGTAATTATTCAATAGTAAATGGTCTTCAATCAAAAGAAGTAGACAGTTCTGAGCCTACCATTATAAGAGAAGTAGTAAATGCAGTAACAACAGTTGGTCCTAGTTATGTTAGTAGCACAACACTATCTAATTACGTTTATACCGGATTATCTTTTGCACTTCCAACACTACCAGGAGCAATAGTTACTTCACCATATGGTGAATGGAGAGATGGTTATGTTCATAAAGGAACAGACTTCTCTGGAATCCCAGGTGGATCTGAAAATTCTCCTATATTTGCAATCGCAGATGGAACTGTCGTTCAAGCTGGATGGGGTTCTGGTGGACAAGGTAATTATGTTGTTATAGCGCATGCTGGAGGATATTATTCAACATACATGCATATGTATAATAACTCTATTATAGTAAGTGCTGGTCAAACTGTAGTTGCTGGTCAACAAATAGGTGGAATGGGTAATACTGGATGGTCATTTGGTACCCATCTACATTTAGAGTTTACTTATGGACAGCCATATAAAGGTGGAAATGTTATATACTATAATGCATACAACATAATATATGGTGGTTAATGAAAATTTGTAGTTTATGTAGTGGGTCAAAGGGGAATAGTTATTATATTGAGACTGCATCAAGTAAAATGTTATTTGATGCAGGCAAAAATCTCAAGTATATAACTTCCTCTTTATCTTTAATAAATAAAAAATTAAAGGATTTAAATTATATATTTATAACACATACACATAGTGACCATATTTCAGCACTTAAAAATATTCTTAAGAATTCTAATGCATATTTATGTATAAGTCAAAAAATGTTTTATTTGTTAGATGATTTGAAAGATTTTGATAGACTTATTATATTTGAAGATGAAATATCTTTGGGTGATGTAGTAATTAAAAGTTTAAAATCTAGTCATGATGCTGAAGATTCAAGAAATTATGTTATTGAGGCAAACGGCAAAAAAATATCTTATATAACTGATACTGGTTATGTTAAAGAAAGGCAATTTAAATATTTTTATGATAGTGATGTAATACTTATGGAAAGTAATCATGATATAGAATTATTAGATAAAGGTCCATATCCAGCATGGTTAAAGGCAAGAGTTAGATCTGATGAAGGCCATTTATCTAATAATCAAGCTGGTTTTTATCTTTCTAAGTTAATAGGTCCGAATACTAAATGTGTTAAATTAATACATTTAAGTGATAAAAATAATGATCCGGAGGTTGCTTTGAATACTGTTTATAACATATTAAACGATTATGAAGTAGAGTTTAATAATATAACTTATGCTGAGCAAGATGATATAAGTGAGGTAATTGAAGTATGATTAAAATAATATGTTTTGGAAAAATAAAAGAAAATTATTTAAAGGAACTATGTAATGATTATTTATTTAGATTAAAAAAATATCATAATATAGAGCTTATCGAACTTAAAGATGAACTTGATATCAAAAAAGAAACTATGTCACTTGAAAAACACTTTAAAGAAAGTGATTATAACATAGTGTTAGATATTAAAGGCAAAAAATATGATAGTGAATCTTTTTCTAAAAAGATTAATAATATATTTAATTATAATTCTAATATAACATTTATAATAGGATCTTCTTTTGGTATAGATGAGTCTATTAAAAATAAAAGTTCAGAATTATTAAGTTTTTCAGATTTTACATTTCCTCATGGGTTATTTAGGGGACTGTTTTTAGAACAATTGTATCGTAGTTTTAAAATTAATAATAATGAGGAATATCATAAATGATTGGTAACACATGGGATAATATATTATGTGATGTATTTAATTCTTCAGATTTTATATGTATGTATAACGAAATAATATCTTTATATGATAATAAGGTTATATACCCAGATAAAAAAAATATATTTAAAGCACTTAAATTAACAGATTATAAAGATGTAAAAGTTGTTATTTTGGGTCAAGATCCATATCATAATGGTCAAGCAGATGGTCTTGCTTTTTCATCTAATGATATGAAAATACCGGCATCACTTAAAAATATATTTAAAGAGTTGTGTGCTGATTTGAATATTGATTATCCTCGTAATCCTGATTTAACTTCATGGGCTAATAATGGTGTATTATTACTTAATACAGCGCTTACAGTTGAAAAAGGTAAACCTGATAGTCATAAAAAATATAATTGGGGTCTTTTAACAGATCAGATTATAAGAAAACTAAGTGAAAGAGAAAATCCTGTAGTATTTATATTATGGGGGGACAAAGCTAAAAAAAAGATTGAATTAATTGATCAATCTAAAAATTTAGTGCTTACTGGTACACATCCATCTCCATTATCTATTTATAAAGGTGGATTTTTTGGAGAAAAATTCTTTTCCAAAAGTAATGCTTATTTAAAAAAAGAAAATATGCAAGAAGTAGATTATAGATTATAATTTAAAATCATCTATAATTGCATCTTGCATATTTTTATTATCAAAATAAGGTTTTATTTTAAATCCATGTCTTTTAGAAATAATATTTGTTGGAAATTTTCTTATTATATTATTTAATTCAGTAGTATACTTATTAAAAAAGTTTTTAGAAGCTGTTAAACCTTGGTCTAACTTTTTTATTTCACTTAATGTATTGTTTACTTTCTTATTGTCAAGTTTACTATGGTCTGCGATAAGTTCTGTAATTAAATTTACAGCCTCGATTAATTTACGATCTGTTTCGTAGTTTGTTAATCTATGATTTTTAAGATCTATATATTCTTTTAGATAATCTTTATCTTTGATAACATTTTTTATTTCAGAATTAATAGCGCATATATAATCATATTTTTTTCTTAAAGATTCATCAATTGAGTTTTCAGATATTTCTATTCTAGTTTTAAAATGTTGTAATTGATTGTATGTAGTAACATACAAAAGAGCTAATAAACCAACTACTACTATAGCGATTAATATTATACTAATATATTCCATAATCATTATCCTTTACTTTGTTAAGTATATCAAAAATTTACAATTATTTAAATACTTTTCATAATATTTTACAGTTTAGAAATGTTCATGTTGACAAATTTTCAATCTATGATAATCTTAACTAGGTGATATAAATGAATATAGAATGTATAAAAGTAGGTTATCTTAAAACTAACTGTTATATAGTGACATGTAATAATGAAACTCTTGTGATAGATCCAGGAGATGATATCAATCTTATTTTAAAACATTTGGAAGATAAAAATGTAGTTGCAGTATATTATACTCATTCACATCTAGATCATGTAGGAGTGATAAAAAAATTGCTTAAAAAATACAAATTGAAAGCAAATGATTTTAATTTAGATAAATGGGGACTTAAAGTAATTAAAAGTCCTGGTCATTATAAAGATTGTTTAACATTTTATTATGATAAATTTAAAATCATGTTTACTGGAGATTTTCTTTTTAAAGGAACAATTGGAAGAATTGATTTAGATGGAAGTAATGCTATTCATATGAAAGAAAGTTTAGAAAAAATCAAAAATTATCCAGCTGATACAATAATATATCCTGGACATGGTGATAATACTACTTTGGAATCTAATTTAGATATAATTAATTATTATCTAGGTCTATTATAAAAAATAGGTTCCATAAATTCAATATAATCTAAATATAATATTTTAATTAGATACCAGTTTCCATTGCTGGTATCTTTTATAATTAAATGATCTATACTAGCTTCTTCGATAGTTCCGACAAATACTTTATCTCTCCATTCAGTACTATCTGGAAAAGAAACATAAGCTTTAACGCTTTTTCCTCGATTATCCCTTAGTATATTTTCTATGTAACTAGCTTGGATTTCAGGAAGCGGTATGATTGGAGTATTAGTACTTAAGTCATTTGTAACTCCACTTTGCATTTGATTGTTATTAGGAAATGTTGGGTTTTGATAATAGTTTCCGTTCATAATATATCCTTTCTTATAAATATATATGTATTTTTAATTATTTTATGTTATAATATTTTAGAAAGTAGAAAGTGGTATTATGAATAGTGAATGTAATAAAACTGTTGTTATTAGAGGAATATTGTTTGTTTTTAGTGTTTTTTTATTAGGCCTTTCATATAATTTGATTTTTTTGCCTAATGACTTAGTTATAGGTGGAGTAAATGGATTGTCTATAATAGTAGGTAGTATAACTGATTTTGATCCTCAACTATTTATATATATAGCTAATGCGGTTCTTATAATTCTTAGTTTTATATGTCTAGGAGTTCAAAAAACAAAAAAAACAATAGTCGGAGCAATTCTTTATCCAATAATGGTCACTTTTACTGTGCCTATTGCTGAAGTATTAATTCCTTATTTTGCCTTTGATGAGTTTTGGATAACAGCATTATTTGCAGGTTTATCTTTTGGTTTTAGTTCGGGAATGGTATTTAGATATGGATATTCAACTGGTGGTTCAGATATTATGATATCGATATTTACTAAATATTTTAAATTACCAGAGGGACAATCAATGCTTGCGATTAATATTTTGATAATAATATTTGGTGGTTTTGTATTTGGTTTTGAAATGATGATTTATGCATTATTAGTACTTTATTTGAGTTCAATTATTTTGGATAAAGTTATGTTTGATATTTCTAATGGAAAAGTATTTTATATATTTACTCGTAAGGAAAAACAAGTTGAAGAAATTATATTAAAGGAGTTTAAAACTGGGTTCACTATATTACCTACTAAAGGTGGGTACTCACATACAGAACGTACACTTTTGATGGCAGTTTTACCAAATAGAGAGTACTATCATTTTAAAAATAGAATATTAGATGTAGATTCATCTGCATTCTTTATAATAACCGATTGTTACGAATCTCAAGGTGGTTATAAAAAGGAAAATATACCTTATGTTTAGGGTATATTTTTAATTTACAGTTGTATTTAGTAAATTTTTGTACTAAAATAAATTTAGGAGGGTAAGTTAATATGATTAAAGATAATAAGCATATGGAAAAAGTATATGCAAATGTAATCAAGTCAAAAAATGAAGAAATAGAAAGAATAAGCAGAATGTATGCGGATAATAAACCTGAGGTTAGAGAGGAAATGATTTCAAACGTATCTAAAAAGTACGATTATGCGGAATATATGCTTGCTCATTCACTAGATTTAGTAAGGAAATATGATAGAGAAATTCTAATATTTGTAGCTAAATATATGATGGAAGTTATGTCTAAACATCCATTTGAATATAAAGTTCAAAAGGAGAATGGTGTATATGTTGAAAGTATAGTATCAACAGAAGTAATTTTTGATGGAATGAAAACTGGAACAGTAATATCAGTTTCTGATGAAAATCCGTCAGAAAGAGGACCAATAACTGTAAGAGATTTTATTTGGCAACTTGGCAAATTACCTGAAGGATACACATTCGTCTTAAATGCTTTAAATGGGTTAGAAAATTATGCAAATGAAAATAATTTAAAAGAAGTACAATTATCTGATGTTCCATTATTCTTAGAAAATTATGCTTCATCAAATTTAAAAACATTTAGTGATACATTTAATTCTTATGAAGATCATGTAATGCATTCAAGATAATAGATAAAAGTTTGGTTTAAAACCAAACTTTTTTATTCACTAAATTTTCATTTTATTTGTAATGAAATTTAGGTTAAAATATGCTATAATCATAATAAAGGAAGTATAGAATATGAAATTTATTGAATTAAGTAACGTAAATAAGACTTATAAAAATGGAATAACTGCAGTTGCTAATACATCTCTTACTATAAATAAAGGAGAGTTTGTTTTTATCATTGGATTAACAGCTAGTGGTAAGTCTACATTAATTAAGTTATTATATAGAGAAGAAAAACCTACAAGTGGTACTGTTATAGTAGGCGGAGTAAATGTTGGAAAACTTAGAAATGGTAATGTATATAAATTAAGAAGAAAAATTGGAATTGTTTTTCAAGATTTTAAATTATTACCTAAGCTTACTGCTTATGAAAATGTAGCTTTTGCTCTTGAGTGTACTGGTATGAAAAATAGTGAAATTAGACCTAAAGTTATGAAAGCTTTAGAAATAGTTGGGCTTAAAGCTAAATCAAGAAGTTATCCTGGTGAGTTATCAGGCGGGGAACAACAAAGAGTATGTATTGCTAGGGCTATTGTTAATAATCCAAAAATACTTATATGTGATGAACCTACTGGAAACTTAGATCCTGAAACTAGTAAAGAAATTATGAAAGTTATTGATAGTGTAAATAGAGAACTTGAAACAACAATAATTATGGCTACTCATGATCGTGATATAGTAAATAAAATGAAAAAAAGAGTTATTGTAGTTGAAAATGGTAGTGTTGTAGGAGATCACGAGAAAGGAAGATATAAAGCAAATGAAAGGGCTTAGAATTTTAGGAAGAAGTATTAGAGATTCCTTTAAAAGTGTTATTCGTAATTTTAGTTTAAGTATTGCTGCGATAATGTGTGTTACTATTACTCTTTTATTAGTAGCTGTATCTATTATAGCGTCAGCAAATATTAATTATACAACACAAAAGTTTGAAGATGAACTAAGTATAGTAGTATATTTAAATTCTGCGATTACTGAAGAACAAATTACTGAACTTGAAACTGAATTTACTAGTATAGATAAAGTATCTGAAGTAGTATTTAAAAGTAAAGATGAGTGGAAAAATGAAATGAGTGAATATAACGAAACTTTTGAAACAGTTTTGACCTATTTAGAAGATAATCCACTTTTAGATTCTTTTTCGATAAAAGTTGAAGAAATAGAAGATTTATCTGAAGTAGCTGAATATATAGCTTCTAGTGAAAACGTAGATACTGTTAAATATGGTGAGGGAATGGTAGATACTATTGTAAGTACATTTTCTGTAATACAAAAAGTTACTATTGGACTTGTTATAGCACTTGTACTTGTAACAGCATTTTTAATAGGTAATACAATTAAATTAACAATATTTTCAAGAAGAAATGAAATAGAAATAATGAGATTAGTTGGAGCAAGTAATATTACAATTAAATTACCATTTTTCTTTGAAGGTCTGATTATTGGGATATTAGGATCTATTATTCCAGTATGTATTACAATTTATGGATATATAATTCTTTATGCAGAATATAATGGAGTATTATTTAGTAATATGATTACTTTAATAGATCCATATAACTTTATATTCTTAGTATCAGGAATTTTATTGTTGATAGGCTCTGTAGTAGGTATATTTGGTAGTCTTAGAGCAGTAAGAAAGTATTTGAAAGTATGATGAAAAATAGTTTTAAAATTATAGGTAAACTTTTCTTAATAGTATTAGTTGTATCTCCATATTTTTTAGAACCAATGGTAGTTAATGCTCAAGGGGCAGATACTCTTAGAGAACTTAGAAATGAACTATCATCACTTGAAAGCAGAAAAAATGAAAGTCAGTCTAATGTTAATGCAACACAGTCTGAGATTAACGCACAAAATCAAGAAATAGCTGATGCACATGCGGATATTGAAAAATCTAATGCAGATATAGCATTAGCAGAAGCTAGTATAGCAGAATCTCAAGTTGAAATAGAAAAACTTCAAGAAGATGCTGGAGCATTAATGGTTATGTTTGAACAACTTAATAACACTGAAATATATTTAGAATATGTTACAGGAGCATCTAATATGACTGATCTTATTATGAGAAGTGATGCGATTAATCAGCTTTTAGATCATAATAAAAATACAATTGATACTTTAGAAAATTTAATACTAGAAAATGAACAATCACAGTTAGATTTAATTAAACATAAAGATGATTTAGCTAAAAATATTACAACATATGAATCTAAAATATCTTCACTTAGTGTATCTTTAGCAGAATT
>CAYJBC010000011.1:0-26268 GCA_964368535.1 uncultured Muribaculaceae bacterium | reverse complement strand
TATTACCTATGTTACTAGATGTAACATCTGACTGATAAGTCGATGAATTATAAATTATATTAAAAGCACCAGTTCCTTCATCTAAATATTCAACAGTAACTTCAATACCAGAGTGACTTTCTCTAATAATATCTGATAAAACGTCATATTTTAAAAAGTATATTCCCATATTGGGATCTAGTACCCAGTTCGCATCGTCAGTTTTATTAATAGTAATAGGAGTATAATCAGCATATGCATAAGTCATGTTATCTATACCAGATAAAACGGTAATACCATTTTCAACTTTCGAATAAACTTCTTCACCATTTATATTTATATCAGTAAATGTATCTTTTTGTAATATAAATTCTGCATCAAATTCTTTACCCATATTATTTTCCTGATCATAAGGTAAATTAACAAATATAAGTTCAATTTCCCATTCTTGAGTAGTTACACTAGTAGTGGTTATTTCTTGACTTTCTTTTAGTTTAATTAAACCTTCATAAGTAGTCACATCAAAACCACTTACTTCTATACCTTTTGCGTCAGTAAAATTTTTATGAAATAAACCATCTATATTAGTTATTTCTCCATCTGGTCCAGTAACTTTTAAAAGTAATTCCGGAGTATCTTCATTATAAGAATATATAAATGTGTTTTTTTCAATATTTAAATATGCATTATAACTTTGAGTGGCACTCCCAGTTGAACTTGAAGCAGTTAATGTCGCAGTAGATGAAGCAATGTCTGTTAAACTATTATCAGTTTCACTAAAATTATCAAGTGATGCATGAATGTTTAATACATTATCAACCTGCTCAAAGATAAGTGATTCTGATTTTTCACTAGTAACAAAAATATCAGTAACTGCTGGTATAGCCACTGAAGCAACAAAATATGCAAATGTCACACCTATCAAAGATATCATACAAATAAGTATAACTTTAACTTTCATACTCTTTTTTTTATTTAAAATTTTACTTTTTATTTTCTCTATCATACTTATTAATTTTACACTATTTTTAAATATTTTTCAATAAAAAAAAGAGTAACTATGTTACCCTATTTGTTTCATTACTTCTTCAGCAAAGTTTTCTTCTTTTTTCTCCATTCCTTCACCTACTTCAAAACGTATCATAGATACAAGTTTTGAATCATTTTTACTAAGGAATGCACTAACAGTTAAAGAATCATCTTTTACAAATACTTGTTCAGCTAAACAATTTTCTTTAAAGTATTTCTTAATTCTTCCCTCAACCATTTTTTCAGCTATATCAGCAGGTTTACCTTCTTCAATAGCTTGATTCTTAAGAACTTCTCTTTCATTATCTAAAACTTCAGATGGAACTTCTTCAGAAAAACAGTAAGATGGTCTCATCGCAGCAGATTGCATAGCTACATCTTTAGCAGCATCAACATTTGATCCTTCTATTTTAACAAGAACAGCTATTTTTCCACCCATATGTATATATGAACCAAATACTTCCGAATCACTTTTAGAAACTAATTCAAATCTTCTTAAAGATAATTTTTCACCTATTTTAGCAATTTTACTAGTTATATATGCACTAATAGTACCTTCTTCTTCATTAGATAGTTCTAATGCTTCTTCAACAGTTTTTACATCACTATTAAGTATTGCATTACCTATTACATCTATCATTGTTGTAAATTCTTCATTTTTAGCAACAAAATCAGTCTCACTATTTACTTCTACGATAACAGCTTTATTACCATTTTCATATACATTAGCAAGCCCTTCAGCAGCTATTCTTGAAGCTTTCTTTTCAGATTTAGCAATTCCTTTTTCTCTTAAAAAATTCATCGCTGCATCCATATCACCATTTGTTTCAGTTAAAGCTTGTTTACAGTCAAGCATTCCTGCTCCACTAACTTCTCTAAGTTCTTTAACCATACTAGCAGTTATATTCATTAATTATTTCTCCTTTATTATTTATTTAATTCAGCAATAATTTCATCTTTTTTCATAGATGAATAACCTTTGATACCTTTATCTTTAGCTAAAGCTTTAAGTTCAGTTAAAGTTTTTTCAGTTAAGTCTTCTTTTTTAGCAGTTTCTTTAACTTCTACTTTTACTTCCTCAGCCACTGGAGCTTTTTCTTCTTTTTTAACTTCAGTTTTTACAGCTTTATCTTCTTCATTAACATAGTTAACCATTTCTAGATTAGTAGCTTCACATATAGCGTTATTTAAAACACCGAATACTACTTTAATAGATTTAACTGCATCATCATTACCAGGTATTACATAATCAAGTAAATCTGGATCCGCATTAGTATCGATTAAACCAAATACAGGTATTTTAAGTTTTCTTGCTTCAAGTATTGCATTATATTCTTTCTTAGGATCAACAATTACTAAAGCTTGTGGTAATTTATGCATTTCTCTAATACCACATAAAACTCTATTTAATTTTTCATGTTCTTTTCTAAGTCCAATAACTTCTTTTTTAGGTAGTTTTTCAAAAACTCCCTCTTTTTCCATATTTTCAATGTCTTCAAGTCTTTTAACTCTTCTTCTTATAGTTCTAAAGTTAGTTAAAGTTCCTCCAAGCCATCTTTCAGTTACATAATAACTTTTACTTCTTAAAGCTTCTTCAACTACAACTTCTTGAGCTTGTTTTTTTGTACCTACAAATAAAACCTTCCCACCATTTTCAGCGATCACTTTAAGTGCATTGTACCCTTCTTCAATTAGGGTATTAGTTTTTTCAAGATCAATAATATAAATATCTTCTCTTGTTCCAAAGATGTATTCTCCCATCTTAGGATTCCATCTTTTTGTTTGGTGTCCAAAATGTACACCAGCTTCTAATAAATTACTCATAGAAACTACGGCCATAAATCATTCCTCCTTCGTTTTTACTTCTTAATACTTCAACTTAATATCTCACCCTCTTCGGGCACTAGAGACACTAATCCATATTAATGTTTATTTTTTCGCATTTACTGCCGAACATATTGTATCATATATTGTCCATAGAGTGCAAGATATAAATGAAAAATCGCCATAAGGCGACTTTAAATATTATAAACTTATTCTAAATGGGTCACTTTGCGATCCAGTACCACTACTATATCTAACTGTATCCTTTAAATATAATGTTGGTCTTACATATCCATAATAGCTAGCAGAATTATCCAAGACTGCACCTATAACACCAGTTGAATAAACTACGTT
Source organism: uncultured Muribaculaceae bacterium (assembly GCA_964368535.1). GTDB lineage: Bacteria > Bacillota_I > Bacilli_A > RF39 > UBA660 > CAKOSP01. Next base: position 23,082 of record CAYJBC010000011.1, on the reverse strand, counting down.
TGTAGTATTTCCATATACTCTTGTTATTAACATTTCCATATAATTTTCTACACCACGATAAAATAACCAATTATCATTTATTACTTCGGCATTTTGATAAAATGAATCATTATGCGGCTCGTTTAAATCAAATACTGGTAAGTCCCAGTGATCCGGTGATACTCCATATACTACATCACTTATTTGCATCAAACCTATATTATATTCGGTATCTATATCTAATAAAGATTTGTTATCTTCATTAAATACATCTTTTGGATACTCAAGAATTTTATTTAAGTTAAATGAATTAATTTGTAATTTTGTAGATTCAATCATATTCGCATATTTAGTTAATAAATTATCATAATAATCATTGTTTAAATATATATTAATAGACGCATCATCTGAATTTATATTACTATCTTTACCTCTCCATAGAGCATAATTTGATTCATCAAACATAAATTTATCAGTATTATCATTCGGTGTAATTGCTCCATCATTATTTTTATCTACTGGAGTCGCCTTAACTAATTTTACATTTTGATCAAATATGCCTATTATTCTATATAAAGATTCTGCTGGGCATACTACTTCATCACTTCCAAAACACACATAATTATTTACTAGCGAATCAGGGCCTGAATATCTATAACTATTATCTTCTGCAGATAGTGTATTACCTGAATTATGATAATATAAACCGTTTGATTCATTATGATTATCTTTTAGATAGTCATAAAATGGATATGTAAATTCTCCCTTTTGAAGCACTATTAAAGAAACTAATTCTTTACCTGAATTATTTACTTGATTTGTAGTTAAATTAACAAAAGATACTTCTATTCTCCATTCTTGTGATGTACCATTTTCAGAGTCTGTAGTAGTAATTGATTGATTTTCCCTTAATGTAATTAAACCATTTAAAGTAGTTATATCAAAACCGGTTAACGTATCTCCTGAAGCATCCACCACAGTATCGTAAGATAAGCCAGTAATATCTGTTATTTCAGTATTACTTGGATCATATACCTTCATAAGCATCTCTGGTGTATTTTCAATAGTCGTATATTCATAATTATTATCAGATATATATAGATATGCATTATATGAATCAGTTGCAGTTTCATTTTCAGTACCCATTATAAGGTTTGCAGTCGCACTCATACTATCAGACAATGAAGAAGCACCTTGTGATAAATTTTCTTCAGTTAATTCTATATTAAGTCCATCAGTATTTGAAAATAGTAATCTATTATAGTTAACTGTTCCAATGTTTAAATTAGATTCACTTGCATCAGATAATCTTACTGCTAAAAAAGCAAATGATACAGTTAAAGTAATTACACTTAATATCAGAACAATAAATAATATTATATTTCTTTTTGTTTTATTAAACTTTAACATATTTTCACCTATACTAATAATACACTAAATAAAGTTTTTTTTCAAATAAAAAAAGTAAATAACATTTACTTTTAAGAAAGAGAAAAGATTTCTACTTCATCACCATCAAATATAACTTTAAATACTTCTATATCTTCTTCCGTATTTTCCATAAGTACTTCATCATTAAACGTTAATACTAACCTATCATCTAAATTAAATCCTTGAGTAGTATATTTAATTAAATAACTAAATAGTGCTCTTCTTGGAAGAAAAACAGCTGCAGAGTCACAATTATCCTTGATTTTTTCAATAGCTTTACTAATTCTATTTTGACATTGATTAAGTGACTCTCCACCTGGTTGTTTAAAATCATAATCATGTTCTTGAAAAAATGATAACATTTTAAGACTTTGATTTTTCAAATCTCCTACTAAACAGTCATTTAAATCTTCTGTAATAAATACATTCTTATTTTTTTTCTCCGCTACAAATTTAGCAGTTTCAACACATGACGTATAACTAGAACTATAAATATTATCTATTTCACCTATATTTATTTTAAGCGCTAACTTTACTCCATCACTTGAAAGTGGTCTAACTTCTTTTTTTCTCTCAATATTTAAATCTCTATCAAAACTAACATTATTTGATAGTAAATTATTATTTATTAAATACAATGTTTTCATAAACTCTCCTCTATTACAAGATTATCAGTTGTTTTATTAATAAATTCAACTGAATTTATTGAATCAAATCTTTTCGTAATTTTATCACTAGTTATATGTAATTCATCTATACTACTATTAACACTTTTTACATTTCTAGCTAATTTTTCCCATCTATCTTTATATCTACCAAATTCAGTACCAAGTCTACCTAGTTCTTCGTGTATAACTTTTGCATATTTATCTCTTTCCATATTTTTTATAATCATACTAATTATAGATAGTGTACTTATAAGTGTAGTTGGACCAGTAATCCATACTTTTTTAGAGTATGCATAGTTAATTAGTTCAGCATGATATGCATTAATTTCCGCAAAAATTGCTTCAGCAGGCAAAAACATAATCGCTTCATCACTAGTTTCGCCTGGAATAATATATTTTTCACTTATTGCATTTATATGTTTTTTTACATCAGATACAAACATTTTTTCAAGAGACATTCTTTCATCTTTAGTTCTATTTTTATCAGTCATCTTTTGATATGTTTCAAGTGGAAACTTACTATCAATTGCAATAGTTCCCAGTGGCTTTGGCGCATATAAAAGTGCATCAACTATATAACCATTTGAAAACTTATGTTGCGATTTATATATTCCATTACTCGAAGAACCAAAAGCATTATTTAATATATACTCTAAATTAACCTCACCGAAAGTGCCCCTTGTCTTCTTATCAGTTAGTACACTTTGTAGACTCACTATCTCACTAGACAATCCATCTATTTTTTTCTGAGCTTCATCTATTTTTGCAAGACGTTCTAATACTGAGGCAAAAGTCTTATTACTTTTTTCAAAGTTTTGATCCAATCTTTCATTAACTCTATCATTAATATTAGTTAATTTATTTTCTATTTTAGTATTCAGTTTTTCAAAATCATTACTTAATTCTTTTGAAAAACTAAATTTAAAATCACCAATTTCTTTATTAATTCTAGTTTCAAAATTACCTAATTTTTCAACAAGTTCCGTATTATTGTTTCTTTTTAATATAAGCACAACTAATAATATTACAATTATTACAAGTACTCCTAGTATTATATATTCCATATTTCCACCTCTATTATTTCTATTATATCAAAATTTACTATTGTTATAAAGTGTCTTTTGTGTTACAATAGGTGCAATCAAGGGAGAATTATATGAAAAAAGTAGTAAATGAAGAAGATAAGTACTATATTTTAGAAAAAGAATTTAGGGATAATTTAAAAAAAATAAGAAAAGAAAATGGTTATACACAAGAAAAACTATCTAAGAAATGTAGTATAATTCGTGAAACTATCGCAAGAATAGAATCTGGTATAGTATCTCCTCAGCTTAATACCCTTATTAAAATATTAGAGCCTATTGGATATACAGTAAGCATTGAAAAAATAGTTACTGAAGAAGAAGTTATTGAAACAAATGAAAAAGAATCAAAATAATTTGATTCTTTTTATTTTAGTTTAGATACCACATCTTCATTATATTCATATGGATTTAATATTTCATTAGGATTTTTTAGTAAATTATCTATATTTATAAGCGCATAATTTCCATTTTTAAGTTCACTTATTGATACAGCACTTCGTATAACTCCAAAAAGCCCTCCTTTAGCCTCAGATGTGTAATATATTCCACTGTTTTCATTTATGTCAGTTATTACAACAACATGCCCCGGTGACCATATTATATCTCCAGGTTTACCCATATAATGATTTTCATTAAATTTATATCTTGCTTCATTATAATTTTCTTCATTGTTTAATTTTTTATTTACTTCATCATTAAAATAATATACACTTCCAAGTGGTAAATATTGTTTTTGATTAGCATCATCTAAAAACCCCATAACCATATCTTTTGAGCTCTTATTAAATGATGGAACACCTACTGCTCTAAGAGCCCACATGATAATACCAGTACAATCAGGTCCATATGATTTATAAATAGTACTATTTAAATATTTATCATTATCTTTAATCTTAAAAGCATATCTTTCTTGCTGAGCATCATCAAATGATGTACCAGTTGCTGGATTAATCTTAGATGTTGAAAGTTCATCAAAACCATTATTTATATCTTCAAAAAATTGTCCATCTTCTTTGTCATAACTTGGTTTATAATTATTCCCATGCCATCCACCAAAAGTATATGGTATTTTAGTTCTTAAATTTTCTTCAATAAAAGTAGTTATAATATCAAGGCATGCTATAAAAGCTTCTCTTGAATATTGTCCATATCTAATTACTACTTCATTTACTTTTTTATCTAAATAATCTTTTGAATAACCTTTTTCTTCTAAAACATAAGAAATATTTTTATCCATAATAGGCAAATCAGGATTAGATATTCTATCCATATCTATGCCGTTATATTCTTTTTTAGAGTAATCTCTTGTATATAGTGTTTGAGTCATAAGTACTCTCCTTTACATATTTATAAAATATACCTCATACCATTTCAAAAAACAGTATATAGTCCATATTTTCTTATAATAATCTTTTTTATTATTTTTATGTTTATTTAACATACTTATTAAATATTTAGTTTTAAAATATTTTTTTGCAGTTTCACTTTTAAATAAGGTAAGTATTTCTTCATAAACATCATCATCTTTCATCCATTCTCTTATTGGAACAGGAAAACCTAATTTTTTCTTCTTATAAGATTCATTAGGTATACTTCTTTTAGCAGCATCTCTTAAAGCTACTTTAGTATTTTCTTTAGTAACCTTAAATTTAAGAGGTAAAGACGACGCAACTTTAAATACTTCTTTATCAATAAATGGTACTCTGCCTTCGATAGATGCAGCCATAGTCATTCGATCTGCTTTTAGTAAAATATCTTTCATAAGCCAAAAATTAATATCTATAGCTTGCATTTTTACTATATCAGATTCACCTTTATATTCATCATATACATTTTTAGCAACGTTTACTGCATTAAGTTCATATTTTTTCTTAAGAATTTTATTAGCCGTTTTTTCTGAATAATTTCTATTCACACCTATATAACTATTTTCTAGTTTTTCACCACGTCTAATAAAAAAGTTTACACCCTTTACTTCCGGTAATAACTTACATACTCTTGCTATAACATTTCTTATAACAAAAGGTATTTTATTATAAAATGATAAATCTACACTTTGTCTATAATAATTATATCCACCAAAAAATTCATCTGCACCTTCACCAGACAGCACAACTTTTAAGTCATCTTTTGCAAGATTTGCAACGAAATAAAGGGCTACTGTTGCGGGATCACTAGTTGGTTCTTCTAAGTGATACATAATTTTAGGAATTATACCCATATACTCTTCTTTAGTTATAATTTTAGATTTGTTATTAATATTAAGTTTATCTGCTAGATCTTTAGCTAAATTAATTTCGTTATATTTTTCCGTTTTGTACCCAACTGTATAAGTTTTATCAGGTTTAGCAAGAGTAACAATATACGATGAATCAATGCCACTTGATAAAAATGATCCAACTTCTACATCACTAATCAAATGTTTACTAACTGAATCTTTCATAATATTTTCTATATCATCAACAGCTTTTTCATAATTATCACAATCTTCTTTAAATTCAAGTTTAAAATACTTATTAGTTTTTATTTTTCCATTTTTATATAATAAATAGTTTCCAGCATCTAATCTAAATACACCCTTAAAAAAAGTTTCATTAGTTGGTACAAAACTAAATTCTAAATATGCTTTTAATATATCTTCATTAAATTTCTTTTTAAAATCACTATTAAAAAGCATTGATTTTATTTCAGAAGCAAACATAAATGTTTCATTCATATAAGCATAATAAAGAGGTTTGATACCAAAATTATCTCTAGCTAAAAATAATTCTTTTTCTTTTTTATCATATATTGCAAAAGCAAACATCCCTCTTAATTTTTCAGGTAATTTTTCTTTCCACTCTTCATAACCATGAACTAAAACTTCTGTATCACTACTAGTTTTAAACTCATGTCCTAATTTTATTAACTCTTCTTTTAATTCTAAATAATTATATATTTCACCATTAAACACAGTAACCACAGTTTCATCTTCATTAAACATTGGCTGATTACCTGTAGATAAATCTATAATTGATAACCTACGATGACCAAGAGCTACAAAATCATCAGTATAATGACCTTCACCATCCGGTCCTCTATGCTCTATAGCATCAGTCATTTTTTTTATTTCTACTTTTTTATCTTCTAATTTATTTATAAAACCTGTAATTCCACACATCTATATTTCATCTCCTATAATCAATTAATTAACAAAATAAGTATAACATATATTAAATAATAAAAGAAGTAGGCACCTACTTCTTTTAGGAATATTACTCCATAATAATAGTTAAAATAACTTTAATTCATATTATGAAAATAAACGTACTAAGTAATATCCGTTGTACCTTTATATTATTGCTTACTTTCTTCCTTAAATACACTAACACTAGTGTTTTGTTTTTCCTCTTTATGGTAATTAAGAGCTAACCCTATTGTAAAAATAAATGCTAAAAAATAAAACCATAACATAAGTATTACTAAATTAGCTAAATTACCATATAACACGTCATAATCAGCATAATTATTTATGTATATAGAATAAACCCATGTAACAACCATCCACATAGTAGTTGTAAATATAGCTCCATAATTTACCATTGAACTATCTATTTTTTTATCTGGAGCCATTGTATAAATTAATTTAACAAACAAAAATATAATTAGCCATAAAATCGGACCTTGAAGAACTCTTATAACAAGGGTAACGTTATTAGTTACTGAAGTATTTATATCAACTACCCTAAGTAAATCAATAATACTATCACCAAACATTGGTATAACAAGCATGAAAGTAAACAAAAATATTAAAATAAATATCATAATAAATGATTTTATTTTACGATGTATATAACTATCATTTTTTATACCATAGATAGTATTTGAAGTAACAATTATTGATGATGCACCATTAGAAGCTAAATAATAAGCTAATAAAATAACTACTATCGCACTAATACCAGATGTACCAAATGTAAGTTCTGAAGATAAAATAAGATGTGCTAAATCAGTAGAAAATGCTGATGATAGAAAATCAAAAATAGCTTCAGTTGAGAAATTTAAAAAGGCTGCACCCATTGAAACTAAAGTCATAGTTGGAATGATTGCAAGCACGAAAAAATAAGCTAAATGACCGGGAAGCACTGCCATCTCCGGTCTTGTAATAACTTCTTTAAAATTTTCTATAAACCTTTTTACTTTTTTATTTACCCTTTTCATTATTCTTTTTTTCTTTCATATCATTAGATGCTTCATTTAAACAATCTTCGATAGATTTAAGATTATCTAATATCATACTATAACCAAATTTTGCACCATTTTCATATGGTAACTTTTCAACCTCTTTATTTAATTTATGGATATAATTAGTTATTTGCTTTTGACTATAACCAATTAAATATATAACAAATTCATTACCATCAGTTCTCATAACCTCGCTATTATCTAATTGCGTTTTTATAAGAGCATTGGCAAATGATTTGATTTGTCTATCACCTTCATTATATCCATATAAGTCATTTAATTTTTGAACTCCATTTAAATTTGCTAAAATCATTGCTTGCGGATATATTGTATTATTATCCCAAGAATCAATACATTCATTTAAATAATTCCTATTTTTAAGTGATGTAAGTTGATCAATAAATTTCATCTTATCATCTTTTTTAATTTTTTTAGCAATTTTAATTTTTTTAGTTTTTCTAATAGCTATATATAATATTATAGCAGCTATTACAACTAAAATTATTATATATCTAGCAATTAAACTAAGAATATTTCCAGCAGATACTGTTTCATAATAATTGTGAATACCACTATTAATAACAGTTTTATCATCTACCATAGTCACATATTTATTAAATAATAAATGTAAAATATTTTCACTAGAATTTATACTGTATGTAATATCTGATTCTAATTGTTGATTGTATCTAGAAGAAAAATTATCTAAATCACTTTTTGATAATACTTCAAATGCATTGCTATCAATAGCTATGATTACATCATCATTATTAAATTTTCTAATATCTTTACTATTGTATGTTATAACTTCTACATTTTTAATTGAGTTAATATAATCATATAAATTACTATTTTCTTCAACATAAACTTTTTTACCATCTAATGCATTTAAAGAATTTATTACCATACTATTTTCAGTATTAGCTATTATATCAAATGATATATCTAATCCAGTATCAGTTTTTTTATAATCACTAGTAAAATTATAATCATTTAAATAAATATCAATTTCTTTATTACTAACTGCACTACTTAATGATTTTATATCGTCATATTTTTCAAAATTAAATTCAATTTGAGCAAAATCAGAAAACTCTTTCATGATTACAGCTGATATACCACCAAAAGAACCAGCTGAAATTATTTCATATGGACTATTATCTAATAAACCATATTCATAAACAACGCTTCTAAGTTCATGAATTTCTGTTTCAGTTATATTTAAATTTGTACTATAAGTAACAAATTCATTTTCCTTATAAGAATTATATAATAACTCATTCCATGTTCTATTGTAATATTTACTTAAAACGCTAGAAAGCACACTACCATCACTTTCAAGAACGTAATAGTATTTAATATCACTGAAGTGATATAACACTTTTAAATCACTCGCTAAAATTGTATCTAAATATAGTGTAAGTGGTACTAACATATATTCAAGAGTAGCGCTATTGAATTCTTTTAAAAGTTCAGTTTCGCTTTCAAAAAGTTCAAAAGTAACTAATTCATTATCAATTTTTTGAGTCAAATATGTTTCATCACTTGTTAAAACACCAATATTCATTTCGCTTAAATCAGAAGTATTTAGAATTATTTCATCATTCTCTCCAACTAACACATAATGATCTTCATAAAAAATTAAGTCATTATCATCAATTATTTGCTTAGCATTTAATGTAAGTCCACTTGTTTTTTCCCCTTGATTAAAAGTTATTGGATTAAAAGTAGTATTGTATTCAATAGAAAAATCTTCTAAAAAATCAAAAAATACCCCTTCACCATTACTACCAAATATCTCTGCATTATTAATGACATTAATATTCATAACTGAATTATTATTATCATCAATCCATGTTCTTTCTTCAACAGTTAAAGCATATTCATCATTTAATAAAAATAACGTAACAACACCCGCAGCAGAAATTATAAGTACGATTAAAATTATTATAACTAACTTTTTATATTTCTTAAAAAAATCCTTCATATTACTCACCTTCATCTACTGCAGTATTATTATTCCATGACACTACATTTGATATAACGTTCTTCGCACCTAATAAAACAAAACCTTCTGTTTCTTCACCTGCTGGAGACTCAATTATAAAATTTAAATCATAATATTCTTTCATTGTTTCATCTAATGACTCTATTGAACCTGAAGCGACATTTTTAGCGTCATCTAAACTAGTTCCTTCAATAAAGTTTATATGAATATATAATATTTTACCATTTTGATTAATGCTTACATCTTTAACACTTTCTATTTCATCATAGTATTCAAGATATGAATTTTCTATCTTAGAAGTAAATTCATAGTCATCTATTCCTATTAACCTATCTCCATAAACAGAGTCACTACCACCAAAGAAGTATGTTAACGATACAGAAATAATTGCTATAAAGCATATTATTAATATTATCCCTAGTACTATAAATACTTTGTTATTTTGCCATAATTTTTTTATTTTTTCCACTTTTTTCACCTATTTCAATTATACTATATTTTTATGATTGTTTCAATAAATTATATTCTTAGATTAAAAAAACGATTAAATTATATTTAATCATCTATTTTAGTTACTGGAGTAGTTTTAATCCAAACATATTCTCCATCTACGAATTTAAATTCGTGTTTATACATTCTCTTTCTAGTTTCAAATTCATTTAAAATTTCTTCTTCATAATTTTCACTATAAGACATAGAATATTCTGATTGAAAGCTAGTATTTCCATTTGGTAATAACATTATATCTTCCATAGTTATTAAATTATTTTCTATAATTAAATTATTTACAAATAAAGCACTTTCATAAATAGTTAAATTTATATCAGTATCTTTTATAGTTTCAATAATACCTACTTTACCAGAATATGAATCAGTTTTATTATCAAATACACAATAAAATTGATCTACTTCAAATAAACACTTATTTTCTTCATCAAAAATATAATCTTCTTTAACCAGCACCAAATTAATTCCATAATGAACTTTAACAAGCTTGTCTAATTCTTCATAAGATACTGCATAACACTCATTATCACCTTCACTACAATATTCATCCTTAAATGCTCCAAAAGTTACATCATCTACTTCATATACGTCATTATCCTCAGTATATAATTCTAGTACAGTATAAAATAAAGTTTCGTTATCAATATCATCATAAATTGTAGGATTATACTCATAAGCACTATCAAAATTATTTAATGTAGGAACTAATTTCAAAGCTTCTATACCCTTTTTAAATAATTCACTTACATTGTTTTCTAAAGGCTCTTCATCAGGAATAGTAGCAGGAATTAAAAACACATAATAAACAGTATATCCGGCAGCATATACTGCAAATAAACCTAATATAATAGTTAGTATTATACTAACTAACTTACTATTTTTTTTAGATATATTATTATTTGAATTTTGTTGCAAGGTTTCAACAGGTGATTCCTGCAAAACTGGGGTTACAGTTTCTTCAACATTATTTTCTACTATACTTTCATTATTTATATTATTGTCCATATAAGCACCTACTCTAAAATTATTTTACCACAAAGAAGATAAAAATAATATCATTTTTTGCAAAAAAAAGTTATTAATAACTTAATAACTTTATACTCTTGAAATATAGTTTTTGTTTTTTAATCGATAACCAATAAAACAAACAATACATAAAACTAATATACTTGGAGCAATAAATTCAGTTACACCAGTTTCAGGATTTTCAACCCCTATTGCATTATCAACAGTTTCTCCGATAATATCAAATTCTTTAATATCAGTACCATCACCACTAATAATCAACTTATTATTTTCAATTCTAGCAAGTCCATAATTTAAATTTACATTAGCAAGTATTTCCTCACTAGTAGTACCTTTTGGAACACTTATTGTATCTGCAGTCATATCATATTTACTACTAGTCGCCTCAACTACAAACACATCATAAAGTGATCCGTTAATAAAAGTGTTATTTTGCACGATACTTGATTGATTAGTTATTAATTCAAGTTCGTAGTAACCGGCTTCATCAAAAACATGATTATTAATATCTACCAATTGATTTTCATAGTATAAATCTAAACCTAATGAAGATACAGTTGAAGGTAATGTTACACCATCATTAAATTCTAGTTTATCACCTATATAATAAAAACTTCTGAAATTTAATTTACTTTTATTTATTACTAAAGAATTTATAAGTGGATTTGCAGATAAATCAACATTTTCTATATTTGTATCACTTATTGTAAGTCTCTCTAAATTAACATTTTTACTTAAGTCAAGTTCACTAATTTCAGAACCATTAATTTCCAAACGTTTTAAAGCTATATTATTCGACACATCTATACTAGTTAATAAATTAGCATACATTGAAAGTGTTATTAAATTAGGTAAAGTAGATACATCAACTGAAGTTAAATTTGAAAAACCTACATTTAAAAATTCTAAAGTTGTTGAACTTGGAAGAAGAAGCGAAGATAAATCACTATCAAGTATCATTACATCTTCTAAATTTGTATTATTTGATAAATCTAAACTAGTTAAAGGTGTTGATATTATCGATATATTTTTTAATGCTGTATTATTTGTTAAATCAACTGAAGTTAATCCTACTTCAAAAAACATTATATCTGTAAGTAAAGGATTGCCACTTAAATCAATACTATCTAATTCAGAAAACAAAGTTAAAATTTCTAAATTACCCAAAGTTGTTAAATCTAAATTAGTTAACCCTGGCATATATAAATTTAATTCTATTAAATTTGTAAGAGATGAAAAATCATAAGTAGTTAATACATCATTATCAATAGATAAATGTTCTAATGCAGTATTATTAGTTAAATCAAATGTACCAGCTCCAACTTCCAAAAGTATTAAATTTGTATTATTTGATGTATCAATAGTAGTAAGTGTATCTGTACTAATATATAAATCAGTCAAATTTACAAGTGTAGACAAATCTATTGTTGTAAGTGGATTATCATCTAAATCTAAATATGTTAAAGCAGTATTATATTCCAAATTGATTGATGATAAATTATTTGAATAAAGTGTTAAATCAGTTAAATTAGTAAGCATTGATACATCAATTGCACTAAGATTATTATTTGCTAAATCAAGCTCAGTTAAAGATAAGTTTCCTGACAAATCTATAACACTTATATTATTTCCATATAAATTAAGTGATGTAAGACCAGTTAATTTACGAAGATTATTAACCTCATTTATCTTATCAATGGGATCAGCATAATCGGATATTTCACAATCAAGTGCAGTAATAGTAGCAAGCTCTGCATCAGTTAATTCATATGTATAATCATGTGTAGTTCCATTATTTGTATTATACGTATCTACAATACATTCATAAAAATTATCATCTACAAAATTAGCAGAGTTAAGTTCAAATACATTCCCGTCTTTAATCATCACATCTGATATTCCAGATGTTCCACTAGTCATCAATAACAATGTTGAAACTACTAAAAATTTAGTAACTTTAAATTTATTCATACAACACACCTCTATTATATAGAGTGTATCATATGAGCATATCATTTGCAATCAAAATATTACAAATTATGCCTTTGGTTTAAAGATCGTTGAAAGTAAGAATGCAAATACCACAGCTCCGACTAAAGCTGCTGAAGATTTACTTAAAAATTCAGTAAAAATACCTAGTATTCCATTTTCTTTAAAGCCAGTTAAACCTCCTTGATAAAGTAGATTACCAAAATTAGAGATTAATACAGTTGCCCCAGCACCAGCTATTTCAATTAATTTAGGATATATATTAAAAAAAGCAAGTATTGAACCTAAAACAGTAAATATAGAAGTAATATGCCCAGGCGTTAATTTAGTATTATCTAAAATTATTTGACCAAGTCCACACAATAAACCACTTACTAAAAATGCATATAAAAAATTCATTATAAAACCTCCAAACTTATCGCATGACTAATCGCAGGAATTGTATTATGTTGATTAACTAAATTAGGTGAATGCAGTGACCCCGTTGCAAGAAGTAACACTTTTTTATTTTTTATACTTTTAAATATTTTATTGAATAAGACTATTGGCATACATACTGGGCCTGATCCACCTGCATATGTATCTTGACTATCTAAATAAAGTTCACATCCACAATCCGTTACTTTTTTTAGTTTAATATTGTATGTTTTTTTTATGTATTCTTTAAATATCTCTAAGCCAACACAACCTAAATCTCCTGTTATAATTAAATCATAGTAACCAGCTTCTCTTTTTAAATCTGTTAAGTGATCTATTAAAGTTTCAGCCGCTGCTGGAGCCATAACTGCTCCCATATGATTCACATCATCTATACCCATATCTATAACTTTACCAATAGTTGCACTTTCTATTTTAATATTACTTTTATTACTTGATAATATACACCCAGCCGCTCCTGTCGCAGTAAAGGTCGCAGTACTAGGTCTAGGCGAACCATATTCAACAGGATATCTATACTGCCTTTCTGCAGTTAAATTATGACTACTTGTTAAAGCAATTGCATTATTAAGCTTATAATTTTCTAAAAATGATGAAGCTATTAATAAACTTTCAGTAAAAGTAGAGCACGCTGAATATACACCCAAAAATGGTATTTTATAATCTCGCATACTATAATTTGTAATCGAAATTTGATTTATTAAATCCCCACCAACTAATAAATTTATATCATCATTATTTAAATCATTTTTTAAAAGAAGATTATCTAATATGGTTTTTTGCATTTTAACTTCTGCTTTTTCAAAAGTCTTTTCTCCAAAGTAATAATCACTCATTTTAATATCAAAACTTTTTAATTTACTATCAGATTCAAGTGGTCCTACTACTGAGAAATAATCCTTTATATATACATTTTTAAAATTGATACTAGCCACCAATAATCACTCTCACAATCACAAGAATAAATGAAGATATTATTCCATATAAAATAACGGACCCAGCAAGTTTAAAAAAGTTAGCTCCAAGACCAGTTATAAGACCATCTTTTTTATAATCTAGAGCACTTGATGAAACAGAATGTGCAAAACCTGTAGTGGGTATTATAAGTCCACACTTTACTTTTGTTACCCAGTTATCAAAAAAACCAAGTGCTGTAAATAATGAGCCTAAAAATATTACTATTAATGCTAAAATTGAGTACGCATGAACTTCAGGCATTGCAAATATTCTCATACATATATCCACTACTATTTCTCCAAAAAAACCGATTAACCCACCTACTAAAAATGATACAAAAAAATTTTTAAATCGACTTTCTTTAGGTTTATACCTTCTCACTAATTCCTTATATTCTTCCTTTTCCAAAGTTATCACCAATTATATTATGTAATTTAAAATTAATTATTATACAAAAAAAGCACTTGAATTTAAGTGCTCATATATTCTCTCATTTTATTTACTGCTTTTTTCTCAAGTCTTGAAACCATTACCTGTGTCATTTTTAATTTTCTAGCAATATTACTTTGTGTTTCATCTTTGTAATATCTTTCAACAATAATATCTCTTTCATTTTTATCTAAAAATTCAATAGCCTGATCTATCATTATTTTATCATCCATAGACATAGTTTCTTCATATGGTATTACTTCACATAAACTACGATCAAATCCATTACTATCATCCATTGAAACTGATAAGTATCCACTTGCTACAGCATAGTTAATCGTGTCTACATTCATATTAAGTATATTTGCTATTTCATAATTATCAGGTATATAACCAAATTCCTGAGCTTTTTCATATCTTGTTTTTTCAATAATTTTATACATTTTAAGTATATCTTTACTAATCTTTAATTCTTTACTTTTGATTGTTAATAAATACATCTCTCCAAATATATATTTATATGCATGTGTTGATAATTTAGTATTCATATTACTATTATAAGTCTTCATAGCTTTATATAAACCAATATATCCAGCCTGCACTAAATCCTCTTTTGGAGCTCCATATAATTTCGATGCAAGTTTGTAAATATTCCTAATATTTTCTTCACTTACTTTTAAGTTTTCCATTTTAAACAGAAATTAATCTTTTCGC
This sequence comes from uncultured Muribaculaceae bacterium, assembly GCA_964368535.1. Classification (GTDB taxonomy): domain Bacteria; phylum Bacillota_I; class Bacilli_A; order RF39; family UBA660; genus CAKOSP01. Next base: position 7,627 of record CAYJBC010000011.1, on the reverse strand, counting down.
ACTTAATTCATCTTTAAGAGCTTTAATATGAAGTTTTTTTGAAATTTCGTTCAGTTTAGTTGGTACATCACATAAATAAAATTTTCCTTCATTTATCTTTATTGCCCACTTAGCTTTTATAAGCGCATCAATTCCTGGTTCATCAACCCTTTCTAAATCATATAAATTACATACCAAATATTTAACTTTATGTTTTAATAAAACTGGAATTAAATAATTATGTAACTTATATGTGTTTTTTCTTTCAAGACTCCCTTTTAATCTCATAAAAAGAACTCCATCATTGTACTCCAAATCCATCTTAAGCAAAATTTAATCACCTTCTATATATAATATAAAGTAACTAGTAAATAAAATAAACAAGTTCGACAAAATAAAACAAAATGTCTATATTACATAATTCGACATTTTGTTTATAATTAATTTAAATTTATGGGGTCACCATCAATAAATGAATACAAATATATTTCACAAGGTTTATTAGTTATATATTCAATATAATTTTTATAACCATTTAATTGTTTATCATAAGCTTCATCATTAACATTCTTTAGTTTATAATCTATAATTATAAATTGATTATCATATTCAAGTAGTAAATCTATAATACCATGCATTGTTTTATTATCACTATCATATATAAACTCATATTCTTTAAATACATTCTTAGCACTTTTAAGTATATCTAATTCTAAAAACTTTTTAACAAATACTTCATACTTAGAATCAATTAATGTATAATCAGGATTATTAAAATCTAAATTTTCCATCATTAAATGTACTTTTAATCCTTCTTTTATATAATTCTTAGTTTTATTATCAAATAGTGTATTACTACTTTTAGAATAACTTTTATTTTCCATAATAGATTCTTCGCTAATATACTCATTTATACTTATTACTTCATCTACCTTTTTTATTTTATCGCAATAATCGCTCTTCTTAGCATATTGATAATCTTTCCTTAAATTCAAACTAGTTATATCTACATTCTTTAAATATGGCATGACTACCTTATTTATAGAGTGTATCATATCTGCAAAAGAACGATAATTAATTCTTTCGAAATCTTCCACTACTTCATTTACATAAACATAGTCTTTATCATTTTTAAAGTTCATAACAAAAATCATTTTTTCTTTAGCTCTAGTTAAAGCTACATAAAATAGTCTTAATTTTTCACTTATTTCATCTTTAATATAACTATTTTTAAGAAGAGTTTTAGAAAATAAAGTTTTTAAATTTTTATCTTTATACGGAAGAACAAAGCCATAGTCTTTACTAAATAAAAATTTATCTTTAAGTTCTAGTATATTAAACGCCTTATCAAGACCAGCAAAATATACAACTGGAAATTCAAGACCTTTAGATTTATGGATAGTCATCAAATAAACTCCATCTTCATCTTCTTTAGATAAAGAATATTTAATATCCAAATCTCCGATAGTAATGTTATCCAGATAATTAATAAATTCATCTACTGTATAAATATTACTTACAGATGAAGATAATTTTAAAATATAATCTATAACAACATTATTTTTTTCAATATCTCCAATAGTTATTATTTTTTCATAAAATTTAAAATCGCTAATAATTTTATTTAATATATAATGAATGTTTTTGATATTCTTATCTCTAGATACTTCTTGACACATTTTAAATATTTCACTATTAAATATTTCATTGTTCATAACTGTATTGAAAAGATATTCATCATCTAAATTAAATAAATAACTTCTTCCAATTGATAAAAAAGCATATTTAAATTTTTTATCAAATTCTTTTTTGTTTATTTTATTAATTAGTATAAGTATATTTTTTATTATCTTTATATTAGCAGATTCTTTGATAGATTCATCTTTATAAACCGATAAAGGAATATTAAAATATTCAAATATTTTTTTATACATATTAAATGATGTTGATCTATCTAATAGAATTGCAAAATCTTTATATTTAGCATGTCTTTGAATATTTTCATCTTTATCAAATATTATATAATTTGATTCAACTTTTTCCTTAATATCTTTAGCAACAGTAAATATTTCTATTTCCTCCTTACTAAAGTTTTTATCCTCATCTAGTTCATAATTTAATATTTCAAAATTATTGTTTTGACTAGTTTTTCCATCTTCATTATAAAGCACATTACCAAATGACAATCTATGTTCTTCTTTATAATTCGCGCCGCCCAAATATGCATTCATTAGCTTATCAAAAATCAAATTAATATTTGATAACACTTCCTCTCTAGACCTAAAATTTTTATTCAAATCTATTCTTATGCCTCCGGATTTCTCACCATAATTTTCATATTTATCTTTAAATAAAATTGGGTTTGCATTTCTAAAACGGTAAATAGATTGCTTTATATCACCAACCATATATACATTATCATTTGCAATTAATGATATAAAAGTTTCTTGTATATCAGATGTATCTTGATATTCATCAATAAGTATTTCATTGAATTTATCTTTGTAATAATTTTTAACTTCATCATTCTCGTTTAAAATATCAATAGCCATTTTTTCTATATCTAAGAAATCAAAGATATTTTCGGTATATTTCAAATTAGTAACTAATTCATCGTAATATTTAAGGATATTTATTATTACTTCAGTATTATTTTTTATACTTAAATATGATGATTTAAGTTCATCTACTGAGCTATACTTTGTTAAATCAGTAAGTGTATTAAAGAATTTCTTTAACTTGTCTTTTTCACTTTTAAGTTCTTCACTTGAACCTCTTGGTAAATTAGGTAATTTAAAATTACTATAATTTTTATACATATCATAACCTGAAGCAAAAAACAATTCTCCTAAGTCTAATTTTTTAGAATAATCACTATCAAGTCTAGTAATATTCCCATATATTTTTTCAATATCATTTACAACATTTTTAAGCATATTAAGATATAAATTTATATAATTGTTTATATACTCTTGACTAAAATATGTATCAATATATGAATTTAAAAAATTATTTTTATCATAAATTAATTCGATAGATTTATACGTTGATTTAATAAACTTTTTAAGTTCATTATCATTTTTTAAAAAATATGTTTTTATTAAATTAACGAATTTTTCATCTTTTTGTTCATATAGTTTTTCAAATAAATTATCTAATATTTCTTCTTTTTTTAAATCTAAAACACTAGATTCACATATATTAATATCTTTAGGTAAATTTATAAGATAATGATATTTTTTTACAACAGCAAGGGTAAAAGCATCAAATGTAGTTATATATGCAGAATCTAATTTTTCTACTTCTTCTTTAAGATTATCATTTGCTTTTATTTTTTTTCTTATACGCTCTTTCATTTCTGCAGCAGCAGCATTAGTAAATGTTAATATGAGTAAATTATCAACACTTACTCCTTCATTTACCTTTCTTAGAACTCTTTCAGACAAAACTGCAGTTTTACCTGATCCAGCACCTGCGCTTACTAATATATTACTACCTTCTTTATCAATTGCTTCTTGTTGTTCATTTGTAAATTTAGGCATCAGCTTCACCCCCTAAAATATCTTTTATTTTCTTATTTTCAAGATTCACTACATCTTCTTCTTTCATAAAACACAAATCCTTAAACTTACAATATGTACATCCAATATTTTCATTGTTAATTGCTTTAGGATTTATATCAAAATTACAATTTAATATATTTTCCGCAGCATTTTTAATTTTTTCTTCAGCTATTTTAGTAATTTCATCTATCTGATTTTCACTTAATACTTTAGAGTAACTAGCAAAACCATTACTAGTCATTTTTAATGATTTAATGACATCACTATTTTCATAACTAGAATCAATATCTTTTAATATATTTTCATCAGATATACTAAATCCTTCAAGTTTTAAAGCTTTACGTCTATCTTCAAATTCTTCATCTACCTTAGGATTATTAAGTATTTTTTGTAAATAGAAACCACCTATTTTTATATTAGGCTCTAAATTTTTAGCTAAGTATATATATATTGGAAGTTGTAAATTAAGTCCATAGTTTATATTATCAACCGATGTACTTATCGAACCAGTTTTATAATCTATTACTATACCAAGTGTTTTATTATCACTTATTTTTAATTTATCAATAATGCCATATAATTTTACTTTATCAGATTTAATATTATCAACAGTTACTTCTTTTTCAAGCAAATTGTTATTAAGGTTGCTTTTTCTTTCGAATGAATATATTACATCTATTATGTATTTTAATTCAGTTTTTAATATATCCATAAATAATGTGCTTTTATTATCTAAAGTATATTTACTTAAAAAAAAGTCATACTCTTTATCAAAATTAAAATCACTATCATATATCTTAGATAAAACATAATGAAAAGCATTACCAATTAAAAGTGCAAGTGTTTCTTCTGATTCCTCTAGTTTTAATATTTTCTTTATATAGTATTTAAAACTACAATTATAATAATCATTAATACTTGTATATGATAATGTTATATTATTAATTTTTTCATTAAATAAATTTTTATCTATCCCCTTAAACTTATTATCATAACTTAAATAAGGTATCACGTAGTTTGTATATAATATATTAAGATTACTATTTACTTCACCAAATTTAATTAAGTTGTCTAAAGACTTAGCAAGTTCTAATTTATTATATAATTCACTATTTTTAAACTTTTCTTTTTCATATTTTATTACTTCAATATTATAATCATCAATTAAAATAGATGGTCTGTATGATTGAAAAGCACTTTTTAATTTGTATGATAAGAATAAATGCTTAACTCCGTAAAATATATTCATAACAAGTTCTTTATTAAATTTATTTTTATCTATACTAGTTAACAAATCTAGATTTTCTTTTTCTCTATCACTAAAAAAATCTTCATCCTTTTTCATACTTGGTAATATTCCATCATTACAACCAAGTATAAAATAATAATTATCTTCTTCAAAAATATCTTCGATATTAATGCACTCCAATGCGTTGTTTATTTTCTTATTATCTACATATATATTTTTTAAATCATCTTTAATTTTTTCAAGTTCGTAGTAATCAAATAATTCATAATCATTATTATTAAAATATGTTACTAACTTATCATAAATTTCATTTTGTTCTAAAACATTTAATGAATCACTTAAAGATTTTCCTATACTTAAATTATCTAAAAATAATTTACAAGTATCAGTTTTATAAATACTATATTTTTCATTCAAATTAATTGGTATATTAAAAAAACTAGATATTTTTTTTATTTCATTAAAATAATCTTCAGCAACATTTACAAGTTTTATTTTATTAATATCTATAGTAGTAAGTAGTTTAGATATTTCATTAAACACACTAGATACTTCATCTTCCAAATTAACATATTCTTTAATAGTATGCTTATACTTATTTTCAAAAGAAAAGCATTCAAAAACTACTTCATTATATATATCTTTATAATAATCATCAATTTGTACATTTATTAAAAGAATAGATTTATATTTTTTTAACACAGGAAATTCAATTAAATTATTTTCATATAAAAAATTATAATATTTATTTAATTTTTCACTTTTATACAATATATTTTTTATATAAACTTTAGCTAAATTATAAGATATATTAAATTCATTCATTAACCTTAATACTGCATTATCAAAAACTTTACCTACAGTTTCTTTATTAAATTCAACTTCTGATAATATTCTTGTATTATTAACTATTTTATTTAAACTTCTATTTTTAAGTAAATACTTTTTTATATTATTTGTAGTTACTATTAAATCATATTTTTCATCCATATTATCACCAATATAAGTATATCAATCTTACAAAAAAAAAGCCACAATAAGTGACTTAATTACTACTTTTATTGTGATACTACAAAAGGATCATTCCACATTCCTGTCCCCGATATCATTACTTTTGAAGATAAAGATACTACTGGGCGAAGCCCCATATTATCTTCATGATAATTTATTAATGTAAAAGCTATTTCACCCATTGAAGATACATGCATACCAATAGTAACACTACCAGTATAACTGTTAGGAGAAAACGTCCAATAATTTTGATTTGTATATAAATAGTGATTAAAATTAATATCTCTTAAACCAGCAAGTGCAGCTTCATCAGCTGTAATCATACCTACAGGATAATCCAACGCTCCATTACCATATACTTCGTCACTTACTGTATAAGCATCTATTCTATTTGGACATTCATAAGATGGATATCCATCATAAACTCTTATATGAGAGCCAAAATATTGAAATTCTATTCCAGTTGCTGGAGTTGTTCCTGGTCTATCTGTATAGCTTGTTCTGTCACCGCAAAATAGCGTGTCTGATAGCATTGCCTCGTATTCCGTTCCCAATATATTATTCTCATACCATGTATCTATAGCTTGTTTTGCTGTACTATCAGTATCTAAACCATCACGTTGTCCTATTGTATACATATATCCAGCAGATTCAATATTTTCAACTAGATTATTAAATTCACTATACACAATTTGTGTTTTAGTTCCTAGCATTGCTACAGCTTCACCCTCTGTTGGTTGCGTTGTTCCCGAATAAATAAGTCTTATAGACCCATCTCCATTTATTCTTATAATTCGCCAGTACATATCTGCGAATTTAAACCAGTTGTTATCAACTGCTCCTCTATAATAATAACTTGTTCCATAATCATCAGGCGCTGCAAACATTCCTTCATTTGTAGTAGAACTTTCAGTAAAGTCAGGGTTTGATTTTGATTCAATATATTCTGCTCTACCATTATATGTTAATATCAAATCTTTTGATGACTTCATTTCATCATCTCTTAAAACAAGTTCTGAATCAAATGTTTTTCCCTCATTTGCAGTTTGATCTGAATCTAAGTTTATAAATGTTATTGTTGCCGTCCAGTCATCTATTTTTTCACTTGTTGTTGTAATTTCTTGATATCTTTTTACTTCAATTATACCCTCATGTGTTGTTACATCAAATCCGCTTATATTATTGCCAGTCTTTGCATCTGTTACAGTTTTATAATTTAGACCATCTATAGTTTTGATTTCACCATCTGGCCCTGTTATGGTAAGAAGCATTTCTGGAGTATTCGCATCTACTGTATACTCAAAATTATTATTTTCAATATTAAAATACACAAAATAATATTCTGTTGCACTTCCTACACTTGACGCTGCTCTAAGAGTCGCCGTACTTGTTGTACTTTCACTTAATGACCCTGCATTTTCTGCAAAATTTGTTAAGTTAGCTCTTAATTCAATTGGTGTTCCAGGTGTAAAGATTAACGCTTCACTTGTTTCTGTTGTTAAATCAACATCAGTAATTGCCGGTGTTGAAGTAGCCGCTACAAAGAATGCATAAGATAAACTACTTATTATCATAAGTATTGATGCCACAAGTACTGTTAATTTTATTTTCTCTTTCTTACTTCTTACTGGTTTAATATTTTCTTCCATAACATATGCTCCTTTATTATGTGTTAATTATATCAAATTAAGTTTTACTAAGCAATAAAAAAATTTGATACAAAAAGCAAACAAATGATTGACTACAAGTGAAATCAATGATATGTTATTAATAGGAATTACTTAAAGATTAAGTGCTTGCCTCCAGTTTCGAGTTTTACTCAGAA
>CAYJBC010000010.1:0-27063 GCA_964368535.1 uncultured Muribaculaceae bacterium | reverse complement strand
ACAAAAGGAACAAAAACAAAATTAAAAAATATAGAAAACACATTTATTTCATATACCATATTAACAGTAATAGGAAGACTAGCTAAAAATGAAAATATAGTTATATTTAGTATATTAACATTTTTTAAACTAATCAAAGAAAAAGTAATTACAAAAGTATATAAAAACCCAACATCATAAACATAAAACGGATTTATTATCAGTACTATAAATGCGGTAAAGAACAAAATTTTTGTCTTAGATAAGTTTAATGATAATTTGTCACTTATAATTTTTAACAAAAAAAACAAAAAACATCTAACAACAGATACTAAAAATGATGTAAGTATTAAATAAAAAATTAAAAATAAAATCATTATCAAATATTTATATTTATTTTCCAATTTATATAATATTTTACCAATTATTGAAAGAAACAAACTTATATGTAATCCTGATATAGCCAGTAAATGAGCAATTCCATTTTCTTGATATCTATTATATATTTCTTGACTAATATATGATTTATCTCCTAGTATAAACATTTTCAAATAATCAGATGACTTAAAATTACTAATATGTTCATAAATAATAATTTTTATTTTATCTATAAATGAAATACCATCAGATAAAAAAGAAATATTACTAGCTGAAAATACATAATGTATTTTGTTATTATATAAATATTCTTTATAATTAAATTGATTTGGAATCGTATTATTTTTTGGAATATCTAAAGTTCCAGAAAACATAACAGTTTTGCCAAATAAATCTTTATAATTATAATTCTCAGTAGTAGCAAAATAAACAACGACTTTCTCTTTAGCAGACAATTCTAATTTATATCCATAATTTGTTTTTTCTACTGATTTTATTTTCCCAGAAATTTCTGATTCATCTCCATTATATAATGATTCATAACTAATTATTTTTGTAAAAACAAACACATAAATAAATAAAAATAGAATTAATATCCAATATATAAAATTAGATTGTAATATTATTTTTAATCTTATCATACGTTGAACTACCTATACCAGAAACATTTTGTATTTCCTCAATACTATTAAATAAACCGTTATTATTTCTATAATCTATTATAGCCTGAGCCTTACTTTCACCAATTCCATTTAATTCAATTAATTGACTTAAAGACGCATTGTTAATATTAATCAATTCATTATTTGAATTTGTATTATCAGTATAATCTAGTGCACTTTGATTTACATTAATATCTATATTTTCTTCTACAATACTATCCCTAGATGAAATAAAAATTACCATCTCATTTTCAATTTTTTTACTTAAATTAATATTATCTGTATATGCATTTTCAGTAAGACCTCCCGCTAAATTAATTACATCGTTAACTAAGAAAGATAACTCTACTTCATATACTCCTGGATTAACTACTTCTCCTTTAATATCAATAAAATAAAATTCTTCTTTTTCTTTATCTGTATCAGGAATAATAGAATTTTCGTTTATCTCTTTTAAAACTTCTTTTTTATTTGAAATAATATTATAAATTCCATATGTTAAAAACAATATTACAAAAGAAGATATAATCAATATAATTTTTAATTTTTTCATCTAAGTCCTTTCACTTATATTGTTACACTTTTTTTAGTTATTTCCTTTTTACAAATAAAAAATCCCATAAGGGATTTACATATTGTCAAAATATTCAATTATATCTTCATGAACTTTTTCTTCAGTTGTATCAATTTCTAGATCAACAATTCTATCTACACGGCATTTTTCAGATAACAAAATGGATTTGATTTTATTTACTGCGTCATCCAAATTATCATTAACAACAACATAGTTATATTCATTAATTTTATTAATTTCATTATACATAGTACTAAATCTTTTTAACAATTGTTCTTTATTTTCAGTATTTCTTGAAATAAGTCTATTTTTTAATTCACGTATTGAAGGAGGTAATAAAAATATAAATATAACATCCTTCATTTTTTCTTTTATAGACAATGCACCAGCAATATCTATAACTAATACTACATCTTTACCTTCATCTAATTTTCCATTAACTTCACTTTTAAGTGTTCCGTAATAATTATCACCATGAACCTGGGCATATTCCATGAATTCATCATTATTAATCTTTTCCTCAAATTGTTCTTTAGTAAGAAAGTAATAATCAACACCTTCTTTTTCATTACCACGTAAACTTCTAGAAGTAGCACTTACAGATAGTACTAAATTTTCATTTAATATCCTATTTGTAACAGTATCTTTACCTACTCCAGATGGTCCTGAAATGACTATTAGATCTCCTCTTTTTTTAGACTTTATCACAGTTTCATCTCCTTTATAGATTTATGTATTATACAATATTACTAGATATAAAAGCAAGAAAAAAGTTAAGTTTTACTTAACCCTGCAATCTTTTAATTTCTTTTCTATACTTTTCTTCTTTATTTTCAATTGCAACTCTTTGAACAACAAATATCATTAACAAAAAATTTATTGTAGACGAACCACCATAACTTAAAAGAGGAAGTGGAACACCAGTTAAAGGTATCAACGCAAGTATTCCAAGTATATTAATAAGTATATGAAGCATAAATAAACAAAATGTTCCATAAGCTAAAATACTGCATCTTAAATTTTGTGCCTCCCTAGCATGTTTTAATATTCTAAAGAGCAAAAATAAATATGCAAGTATTACAATCGCACCTGTAATAAGGCCTAGTTCTTCAACAATTATCGGAAAAATAAAATCGGTATGACTTTCTGGAAGATATAAATATTTTTGAGTACTATTACCTAGTCCTAAGCCAAATAAACCACCATTTTTTATAGCTATAAAGCCGTTACATACTTGATAACCAGTAGCTTCAGTATACCTAGTACAAGGTTCTTGAAATTCAAATCTATCTAGCTGCATACTATTAAATATTTCTGCTCCAAAATAAACTAATGAAGCCGCAAGTATTACTACACCTAAAGTTAATATTTTTATAACTTTTACTCCATTGTTATTTACTGTAGGAACACTTATAAATATTAAAAATGTGATAGATCCTAAAATAAATGCAGAACCAAAGTCCGGTTGCATTAATATAAGTACCGCCATAAATAATCCATATATTAAAGGAATTAAATATGGATAAATTAGTTTTATATTCTTTTTTTGAAATATATTATAATACACTGCACTAAATATTATAGCCAAAGATTTAGCAAATTCACTAGGCTGTAAACTAAAAAAACCTAAATCATACCAACTTTGCGCAGAATTGGTTATTTCTCCATACACAAACAAGAATAAAAGAGACCCTATACCAATAATTGAAAGAGGTATTATAAATTTGCTGTATTTTTTAGTAGGTATTCTCAGTATTATTAGAAAACCAATTATATAAGCAATAATTATAAACATTAATTGCCTTAGAAAAAAATAACTGGAACTAACATTGTATCTTAAAAGAGTAGATACACTAGATGCACTAAAAATCATAAGTAAACCAAACAAAGAAATAATTGTAACAACAATTAATAATATTTTATCCATTTTTGAAAAAAGTTTACCCATACTCTTTATCTCCTATTATAATAGTATCATAAATTATAATATCTTTCAAAAAAAAATAAATTACAGGCAATAATTATGTCAAAATATTTACATACTCATACATTATAGTATAAAGAAAAAAGGAGGAATATTATGTATTACTATGGAAATAATGGTTATTACTCTCCAGGATATGGAAATCCAGGTTACGCTGGATATGTAGGTTGCACAACTGGCTATGGTTGTGGTGCCGCTATATGGATAGTATTATTTATACTACTTGTAATAATACTTAGCGCAGGACTTGGATTCGGAAATAATTCATGTCAAAACTAAATTATTAATGAAATAACATAAAAAAACTACGAATTTGTAGTTTTTTTGCCTTTTTGTGATAAATTTGTTATAATATGTTCGTGATGTTTATGAAATTGCCAAATATTAATATTTTAAATGAAAATAATTCATTATTAAGAAAAGTGTCAAAGGAAGTTACTTTTCCTTTAAGTAGTGATGACAAAAAATTAATTGATGACCTTATTACTTATTTAATAATGAGTCAAAATGAAAAATATATAGAAAAATACGATTTAAGAGCTGGTATGGGAATGGCTTTTGTTCAAATAGGAATACTTAAAAGAATATTTGTAATAGCAAGCGAAAATGAAGATGGAAGTTTTGAAAAACATATAATAATCAACCCTAAAATCACTTCTCAATCTAGTGAGTTGATATTCGTTGAAGAGGGTGAAGGATGTTTAAGTGTAGACAGAGAAACTGAAGGAATAGTGCCTAGACATGCCAGAATTACCGTTGATTATCAAGACACTAATGGTAAAAAGAAATCTATTAGAGTACGCGAAGATATTTCAATAGCATTCCAACATGAAATTGATCATTTAAATGGAATATTATTTATAGACCGAATTGATAAAAAAAATCCATATAAAAACGAAGAAAAAATGAGAGCGATTTAATAATAAATCGCTCTTTTATTTTTCTAATTTAGTACTTACTATTTTACTTACACCAGATTCCTGCATAGTTATTCCATATAAATAATCAGCATATTCCATCATTCTTTTTTTATGAGTAATTAATATAAATTGACTATCTTTTTTCTTTTCACTTATATATTTTCCAAACATATCTACGTTAGCTTCATCTAATGCAGCCTCTGCTTCATCTAGTATAATAAAAGGTACTGGTCTAACATTTAATATAGAAAATAATAAACATATTGCCGTTAAAGATTTTTCTCCACCTGAAAGTGCTAAAGTTGAATTAATTTTCTTCCCAGGAGGTTCAGCTATAATATCTATACCTGTTTCCAATAAATTAGATGGATCAGTTAAAACCAACTCACCTTTTCCACCTTGAAATATTTCTTTAAATACTGTTTTAAACTCTTTGGATACAGCAGCAAATGATTTTTTAAATTTATTTACCATAATATCATCCATTTCGTCAATTATAGACAATAACTCACCTGTTGCTTCACCTAAATCTTCTTCTTGTTTAAGCAAAAATTCATAACGTTCACTTAATCTTTCATATTCACTAATACTTCCAGTATTAACTTCACCCAGATCAAATATCTTATTTTTAAGAATTTTTAAAGTAGATCTAGCTTCATCAACCGGCATTGTTAAAAAATACTTTTCTTTAGCAAATTCATATGTCAAATTATAATCCTCACTTAATATAAGTAAAGCATTTTCAAGTTTAACTTCAATTTTACCTAATCTTATTTCATTTTCTTTTAAATCATTATTAAATTTATTAAATTCACTGTTTTTTAATTTATAATCATGTTCCAAAGTAGTTATTTCATCATATTTTTCACTTTTTTCATTTTTTAAGGTTTCTAAATTACTTTCACATTCTAATTTCTTTTTAGCTTTTTCAGTTAAAACCTCAATTAAGTTAATTAAATCTTCTTCAGCAGAAGTTTTTTTATTAGAATCTATTCCTTTAATTTCAAATGATAAATTTTCTAAGTGATATTCAATATCTTTAAGTACACTTTTCTTACTATTAATACTTTCAACTAATAATATACTTTTCTTATTAAGTAGTATACTTTTTTCATCTAACTTTCTATAATTAATTTCAATATTTTCAGATTCTTCATTAAATGATTTTAATTCTTTTTTACATGTTTCAAAATCATTTTTAAGAGTTTTTAATTCTTGTTTTAAATTATTACCACTTGAATCAGTTCCACCCGCAACTGCTCCCCCTGCATAAAGTATTTCACCATCAAGAGAAACTACCCTATATTTATAATCTAGTTTTTGCCCAATAACATTAAGCGATTCTATATCTTTTACTATAATTACATTACCAAGTTGATTTTCTACTACATTCTTATACTCACTATTATATTTTACTAAATCACTCGCTATACCAACAAATCCAGAACCTTTTTTTAACGTGGATATAATTTCTTTAGATAAAACTCTGCTTTTAATAGTATCTAAAGGAAAAAAAGTTGCTCTTCCTAATTTATTTTCTTTAAGATATCTAATGCTCTCTTTAGACGAGTTAAAATTATCAGTAACAATAAAGTTTGTAGCAAAACCTAAAGTTATATTAATTGCAGTTTGATACTCTAATGGTGTTTCAATTATATTACCAAGTGTATCATGAATACCTTTCAGTCTATCATTGTTTAAAACCGCTCTTACACTACGAGGAACTCCATCTCTATTTAGTATATTATTTTCAGTTATTTCCAATTTGTTTTGTAAATATAACATTCTCTTACTTTGATTATCAATTGATGCATTTATATTACTTCTTTTTATTTTTAACGTAATAATTTCATTACTTAAATCATCTAGTTCTTTAGCTAAAGCGCTTTTTTCCCCAGTTAAACATTCTATTTCCATTTTTAAAACACTTCTACGCTGTAAGTAACTAGATTCATCTTCTTTTAATTTAAGTAAAGATTCATTTACTTTAGTTGTATCAACACTATATTTTTGTCTTTCAATTGTAATTTGTTTTTCGCTAGAAAGTTTTGCAATTTCTTCATTTATTAATATAATTTCATTATTAATTTCAGATATTTTTTCATCTATTTTTATAATATCTAGTTTTAATTTTTCGATAGACGCACTTGATACATCATTAGAAAAATCATTAACTTTTCTGGATAATGTTTCTATACTATCTTTTAAGTCCTCATATATTTTTTTATTATTTTCTATGTCACTAGATAATAATGCAATTTCAATATTTGAACTTTCTTCTTTTAGTTTTAAATATTTTCTTGCGTTTTCACTTTGTTTTTTTAACGGCAAAACTGTTCTTTTAAGTTCATCAATTACTAATCTAATACTAGCTAAATTATCTTTAGTCTTTTCCAGTTTAGTCAAAGCTTCTGCTTTTCTTTTTTTATATTTTAAAACACCTGCAGCAGATTCAAATATAACTCGTCTATCAATTGCTTTAGAATTTACTATTTCAGTAATATTACCTTGACTAATAATATTAAAAGCTCCACTACCAGCTCCAGTATCTAAAAATAAATTATGTACATCTTTAAGTCTAACTCTCGTATTATTAATAAAATAATCACTTTCACCTGTTTTATAAACTTCTCTTTTAATTTCAAGTTCATCAAATTCACTTTTTAAATAATGATCCTTATTATCAAAAGTCAAAGTTACACTTGCTTTTTTCATTGAATCTCTAGACGCTGAACCACTAAATATAACATCACTCATAACAGTAGAACCTCTAAGTTGTTTAACTGATTGTTCACCTAAAACCCATCTTACCGCATCAACTATATTACTTTTACCTGAACCATTTGGACCTACTACTGCAGTTATATCCTCGTTAAACTCAATTACAGTTTTATCTGCAAATGATTTAAAACCACTTGCTTTTATATTTTTCAAATACATTTATTTACCTACTTCACACTTTTATTATAAGCATCTTTAGCAGCATTTTGCTCTGCTTCTTTTTTGCTTCTTCCCATACCTTTTCCATATATCATATCATCTACTTTAACCTCTACACTAAACTCTTTATTATGAGCTACTCCACCTTCAGAAACAACAATATATTCGATAGATTTTTTACTTGTTTGTACTAACTCCTGCAAAAGAGTTTTATAATCATCAAAAAAATGATTATCATCAACAATTTCCGGAACAACGATATCATAAATAAATTTTTTTGCTGTATCAAATCCTAAATCTAAATATATAGCACCTACAATAGCCTCAAAAGAGTCTGCAATAATTGCTTCATTAATATTACCTTCTTGACCATGTCCTACTTTAATATAATTTATTAAATTTAATTTTGTCGCATAATAATTAAGCGCAGCTTCACACACATATGATGCTCTTTTCTTAGTCATTTCGCCTTCTTTAAATTCAGTATTCCTATAAAAATAATCACTAGTTACAAGTTCAAGAACCGCATCACCTAAAAATTCTAATCTCTCATAATTGTTACTGTTTCTATTTTCATTTGAATAACTTGAATGAGTTAATGCAGTTTCATATAACTCACTATTTTTTATATTAATACCATGTTTTTCTAAAAATTCCATATTATCATCTTCCACTTTCATTAATATTATACCATGTCATTAAATATATAGCAAAAAAAAGCGACCTATTTAGTCACTATTTAATAAATAATTTTAATCTACTTTCACTCCGTGACTAATCATATAGTCAACACATTGACTATAATCTAGTTTAGAGCCATTTAAATTTTTTAAGTCTATATCCATCATCAGTAAATCATTATTTGATAAATCCACACTTTTTAATTTGGTACTTATAAACACATTGTTGTGCATACGATTATCATTGAAATTTAAACCACTTATTAAAACGGTATTAAATTCTGTTGATGATAAATCATTATTTATAAATTCTAAATTCTTAAATTTCACATTTAAAAATCTTGCATAAGTAAATTTATTATTACTAAACACCACGTTACTTAATGTGCTTTTACTGTAACTACTTCCTACTAAATTAGAGTCATTAAATTCGCAATTATGTATTCCCACATTATTAAATGAAACATTTGAAAAATCACATCCTATAAATTTACAATTACTAATGTTTTTGTTTTCAAATACATCTAATACAAATTTGCATTTTTCAAAAATAATATCATCAAATATTATTTCTTCTATTTCATTAATTTCTTCTTCAAAATAATTCATAATCATTTTCCTTTATTATAAATAGTTTCAACAATTTCAACTGCGTCCTTAATATTAATCACAGAAGTATCAATACATAGGTTATAATTTTTTATTTCATTTCTATCATAACCTGTGTAATGTAAATAATACTTCTCTCTTTGTGTATCTACATCTTTTATAAATTTACTGATTTCATTTCTAGTCTTATTTTTGTCACTTGGAACTTTTTCATAACATCTATCAATTTTATAATCTAAATCTGTAGCATATATAAATATTTTAAAAGGTTCATATTCTTCTAATATAAAATCTGAACACCTTCCTACAAATATAGCATTACCTTCATTAGCAAGTTTTTTTATTATTTCAAATTGTAAATTTTGTATATCATTACCTATCTTGGCATGTATATTATTAAAAGATTTTGCAAAAGTTAAAGGATGTGCAGATATTTTCTTTAATTCACTATGCTTGCTTATATAATCTTTATCTAAATTATACTCCTTAGCAATTATATTTATAATTTCTTCATCATAATATGAATATCCTAATTTATCAGCAAGTCTTTTAGCAAATTCTCTACCTCCACTGCCAAATTCTCTATTAACAGCAATAATTTTAGAGCGTATATTTTTTTGCTTAATATCATTATTGTTTTTAACGAATGAATACTTTTCTTTATATCTAAATATAAAATAAACTGAAATAAACACCGTCAAAAATTCTGCTATTGGTACAGCAAGCCATACTCCATTTATACCAATTAAATTAGGTAGTAATAATATTGATAGCGCAATAAATACAAAAGTCCTTAAAAAAGATATCACTGCTGATATTAAACCATTTTCATATGCAGTAAATAAGGATGATGAAAACATATTAAAACCTGAAAACAAAAAACTTATTGAAAATAATTTTAACCCACTAATAGTTAAGTCATATACTTCACTAGATGAATCAGTAAATATTAATGCTATAGGGTCCGCCAACACAACTGCTAGTACTGTTGAAATTGCTGAGAAAACAAGAATAATTTTGATACTTGACCAAAAAAGATTATATAAACTGTTTTTATTTTTACTACCATAATTATAACTAATTACTGGACCAATTCCCATTGAATATCCCATGAATATAGCACTTAAAAACATTTGTGCATATATTATTACAGTAATCGCTGCTACACCATTAGATCCCACCAAGTTAAGTAAAGTAACATTAAACAAAAAGGTTGTTACAGCAGTAGCAATATTAGCAACCATTTCAGAAGATCCGTTTAAAGAAGCATTTCTAATTGCTTTAATATCAAATTTTGGTTTGGTAAAATGTAAATCTTTATTGGGTTTAAAAAAATAAATTATACCAATAATCGCAGGTATTGTATACCCTATACCAGTAGCAACTGCAGCCCCAGTAATACCCATTCCAAAAACACTCATAAATAAATAATCTAAAACAACATTAGTAACTCCACCAATAAGCATGGTAATAAATGCCATACCTGGTTTATTGGCAGTAATATAGGCATTTTGCACAATAATTTGAATTATTAAAAATGGTAAAAACCAATTTAAATAACCTAAATAATCTCTACTGTAACTCAAAGTTGTACTATCTGAACCTAAAACACTTAAAAAACCATCTAAATTCAAATTAATAACTATAACTGATATTATACCTATTACTATTCCAGTTAAAATATATAAAGTAAAATATTGATTAGCTTTCTTTTTATGTCCTTCACCTAATAATTTTGCACATATGGCATTACCACCAACTCCAATCATTAAAGCAAGAGCTATTACTACAGAAATAACTGGATAAGTAATATTAACTGCAGATAGTGCCTGTTCATTAACTAGATTAGCAACAAATATTCCATCTACCATTGTATATATTGACATAAATAACATAGTAAAAATACTTGGCCATGTGAATTTCAGTATGTTTTTGATATTAATGTTTTTTATCATTTTACACCTCTTCAAATAATTATATCATAAAAAAATAAATAGATGTAACTACTTATTTTATATTTTTTTCTAGCTTTATTTTTTCTATAAACATTTTATGTGTATCGTAGTAAGTCATATTATTTGGTAATTCATCAAATAATGATATTTCATCCATTTCATACTCCAATTTATTATTACCAAGTTCCAAAATTTCAGCGTAACAAATAAGACCAAATGTAGATATTTTATAAAGACATATTTTTTCTATATTAGCTTTAGAGACACCAGTTTCTTCACATAGTTCCCGTTTAGCAGCGTCCATTACCTTCTCACCTGGTTCTATATGCCCACCAGGCACTTCCCAAGTTCCTTTTTCTTTATGTTTACATAAAAGCCATTTTCCTTTAAATCTACATACTAAAATAACTCTAGTAAGTTCTTCATCACTCACGTAATTTAAATCATATAATTTTACTGGTAACATAATTTCCTCTAACTTTCTTAAACTTATACCTTGTAATGAAAACATTCTCTGTAACGGGTGTTACATTTCCTTTTTCGCATCATCTATAACTTTTTTTATAAAATCGCTTTTAGATGAAGTATACAGAACCCTATTATCATAATATTTTAAAGCTAATTCACTTTTTAATTTTTGATATGCATTTAATACATTCTTATTTTTTCTCAAATAATTCCCAAATAAAATACTTTCTATGTACCTATCACTACTAAGTTCCATCAAATGTATTAAAACAGAAGTATATTCTTTGTTTCCTTTAACAATTAATATCTCGTCATTATCTAAACAATTTCTAACTTCATACTCATCGTTATCTTTAAATAAATTTTCATAGTACTTAAATTCTTTAAATTCATTTACACCAATAGCAATATCAATAATTGGTTTAGCCTTTAAACCTTCGACCGAAGTTGACCCTATATGTTCAAAAATAATACCTTCATCACAAAATATTTTTCCCAATAATTTTACTTCTTCTTCATATTCCTTTACAAACAATTTATAATTACTTTCTAACTTAACTGTACCTTTAATTAATCCACACATAATTAAACTCTTAAACTTCTTACTTTCGGATTATTTCTTCTAAGTTCTGCTTCATTAACATATTTAAAAATAGTTTCTTGAGTTTGTTGTTTGAGTATTTCTTTTTCAGCCGCTTTACTATATATACAACTTTCTTTCACTAGATCATTATTAATTTCTTGTTCATATGATTTAGCTTCTTCTAGAGTATCAAAAATATAATTTACTAAAACACCAGTAGTATTTACTCCATACATTTTATCATACGGATAGACTTCAGTAGAAAAATCATGTGAAGCCTTAGCGAAAACAATTAAATATTTTTCGTTAAAATTTCCATTGTTATCATAGGTTATTGTTTTTTGAAGAAGATAACATTCCATAGCTACATATGCCACTACTTTTTCTATAGAACCAACTTCCCAACCTGGAACACCTTTAGTCCATCCAGCTTGCTCTATAATTGGCATTAAAGCGTATTTATAAGGATATCCTACTTTTTTATTTTGCATACATTCACCTCTAGAAAAATTATATCACTTTTTACTTATATTTAAAACTATTCCCACACTTGTAAGTGATATGAGCAAACTAGAACCTCCATAAGATAAGAAAGGAAGTGTTACACCTGTTACGGGAATCAGGCCAACCACTACAAATAAATTGATTAAGCATTGTACTAGGATACTAGATCCTATTCCAAAAGATAAATATTTTTTGAATAAATTTGTTTGTTTCATTGAAATTTTTATAATTCTATAAAATATATAAAAGAAAACTAAAGTAACAATAATTACTCCTAAAAAACCGAATTCTTCACTTATTATTGAAAAAATAAAATCTGTTTGAGGTTCAGGTAAATAAAAATGTTTTTGTCTTGATGACATAAATCCTTGTCCCAGTAGTCCACCAGGCCCTATTGCGTATAAACTTTGTATTATTTGAAATCCTGATCCTAAAGGGTTACTCCAAGGATTTAAAAAAGATAATATTCTTGCCACTCTATAAGGTGCCGCAATTATTAAACCTACAATACCAAGTAAACCTGTAATAAATAGTGTCACAAAAAATTTTAACTTAACACCGGATACAAATATAAGTAAAACATTTACTATCACCAAAACTATACCTGTACCAAAGTCTGGTTCTAACATAATTAAGCCAAAATTTAAAAGTATAATAAATAAAAGTGGTAATATACTTTTTATTTCTCCTTTTTCGTGAACTTTATTATTAGCTAAATATTTTGAGGTATAAATTAATAACCCTAATTTAGCAAACTCACTTGGTTGTACTCCAAATGATCCTATGCCAAACCAACTTCTTGATCCATTTCTAATTACACCCAAGCCAGGTATTAAAACTAAAGCAAGAAATAATAAGCAAACAAATAAAATTATATTCGCATACTTATAATAAATTTTTGTATTTATTTTTGATAATAAGATCATACCAATTATTCCGATAAACAAAAATATAAATTGTTGAATTACAAATCTATATTCATTATTAAATTTATATTCAGCCCATACATAGCTTGATGAATATATCATAGTACATCCAAATAAACTTAATAATATCACACAAACAAATAGCGGTAAATCAAACTTTCTCATACTTAATTATATTTCATAAAAAAATAAAAAGACTTAACTAATTAAATCTTTTATTTATATATCCAACATCAATCCATTGTTATCGGGCAAAAAAGTTTGAATATCCGTTACGCTATAGGTATATAACATTATTTTCTTAGCCCAAACATCATATTTTAGTTCTCCCATGGGGTTAATGTGAGCAATTATTAGTTTATCCAAATTTGATTTTTCGACAATATTAATTAAATCTAGAAGTGGAAGGTGTGTTTTAGAATTTTTAGTATATATAACACTATCAACGTTTGATATTAAGACATTTGAATCTTTCACAAATTTTTTAATATTCAAGTTATATTCATATGGTTCACCATTTTCAATAAAATCTCTAATTTCATGTATGTTTATAATTTCATTTGTATTTAAATCTTTTATTTTTTTTGAATAACTAGTATCAGATAAATATACAATTTTTTTATTTTTGCTATGTATTTTAAAAGCTAAAGTCTCCACACTATGAGTTAAATTTAAAAATTCCATTTTACATGAATTATTTAATTCAACAAAATCACCTTCTTTAGCAATTATTGCTTTATGTTTGATAGGAAACTCTGGTTTTAATCCAGAGTGAAAATCACTTATAACTTTTGATTCAAATACAGATAAAGGAGCAATAATTTTTGTATCAGCTCCTGCTCTTAACATAAAGTCCATTATTGCATCTGCATCACTTGAATGATCTAAATGCTTATGACTAATAAAAATATGAGTAATATCGGTTAAATCAAATTGACTTTCGGTAAGTCTAAGTAAAAAATTAACTGATGGATCTACTACGATTACATTTTCGTCAATTTTTAGAATAAATCCATTCTGTAACCATGAAATACCATATCTTAATTGTTCATTATTGCTAGAGACTAAAAATTTCGGAAAAAACACATAATCTTTTTCATCACTTATTTTTCTACTGAATTTGTCTCTCATTTTATCTCTATAATTATTCCTAATTCCCAACCTTTTTTTATCTAAATTTATTAATTCTTTTTTTAATGTTTCCATTATAATTTTAATTTCCTTTCCATAATAGCTATATATTTACTATTTATTGTATCGCAACCAGCAACTAAATTTGAATAATATATTTTTTTCAATGTATTACATGAAGTCAAAGGATGTTTAATTGCTACTCTTAAGATATGAGAATAACTATTAAACCCAATTGCAATGTCAACTATTTCATCAATTATTTCTGGAGTTATTGCATTTGAACATAACAATGTCATTAAATCAGGAAATCTTTGATTTTCCAACAAAAATTTTTTTTCTTCCTCCTTTGCGATGTCACTTTGATTGTTCCAGATATTATGTATTAATTTAATTCTATATTTATAATCACAATCATCTTTTTCGCTTAAAACATCTGTAATTAAATAATTATATAGAATGTCTTTATATTTCGAAACTATATTTTTAGATTCTTTATGTATTAATATTAATTGATTTGGATTATTAATGTTCGGATAACTGAAATTTTTTAGAATTTCACATGCTGTTATATCGCTCATTAGACCGTCGAAATGCAATTTTTGTTGTTTTAACATTAAAGCTTGATGTTTTAATTGGTTCACTACATTTATGGAGTAAAACAACTCAGAATATGTTTCTTCATAAGAAAAACCTAAATTTTGCAAAAAAGTACTTACCACATCTATACTTAGCAATATATTCGGTGTTTTTTGTTTTTGAGATTTATAGCATATTTCGCCATTAAATAAATAATCAGCAAACCAGTCAAAATAAACAATATCTCTAGTTGCGCCATTAGAATATTTTAAATTATCTCCTCTTGAATCAACTTTTAATTTCATGTTGTATAACATATAGTTATAATTGAAAACCAAATTTTCCATTAAATATTCTTTAGAATGTGCTATATTTTTTGAATTTCTCATAATTTTTGCTGTATTGTTTTCCACATCACCAATTTTTAAGTAAGCTAGTAGATGACCATCTGGTGAATTGGAATGTGCAAATTCATTTGCTTTTTCTATATTAAAAAAATTTTCAGATGGATAATCTAAAAAATCATAATTTAAATTTGATAATTGATTAATAAATTTTTCTTTGTCTAAATTATTTTTTGTTAAAATTATCAAATCTAAATCTGACATAGGTAACATTTCATATCTTGCAAGTGATCCGTATACAGCAAAAAAAGTTTCATCTATAAATTTTAGTTTGTTGTAATATTTTTCTAAATTTATAATCATTTCAGCACTAGTTTTTTGCATAAGTTTATAAATTATATCATTATTAAATTCATTGTAATTTTTCTTTATATTCACTATATAACAACTCCTTTAATTCAATTATTTCATCACTAGATATAAATTTTTCTTCTATAGATTTATTAACCAATGATTTTAGTTTTTCTGAAAATTCTTTATTAGGTTGCAAGTAATCATTTATGAAGGCTTGATAGTCTATTTTATTTATCTCTCGGAATGAAATTTGACCTTTTGAAACCATAATATCTTGCAATATTCTAATGGTATATTTTTTAAATAAATTATTTTTTATTAAATCACTATCTGAATTCGTGAAAATAGCATTTTCCATTCTCCAAAAATATTCAATAATTTGTTTTTTCAAAGATTCAATTACATTGTTATTATTTAATAAATGAATGTGCCTTAAAAAAATATTTTCTCCTATAATTGCGTCAATAGAAGCAAAATGATGCACATAAAACACTCCATGATTATCCGAATGAAAATTATCCCATCCGTCATCTTCTATTTCCTTTAAATAATGTAAAGTTAATTCGACTTTTGGATGAAATAAAGTTGTCATACGAATTTTTTTTAAATCATCTTTTTCTCTTCGATCTAGAACTAAACAAAAATCATAGTCACTAGTATCTTTTACTTCACGTTGAAACGCTGTTGAACCATAGTATAATAAACAAATTATCCTGGAACCAAACTTTTCTTTTAAACAAGAAGAAATACAGTCTTTTATATTAACTTGAGTCATAATTTAACCTCCTAATTTAATTATATCTATATTTGTCAATCAACACAAATAATAATTTTTTATGATACATATAAAATTGTTTTATATGTTTTTTGTAACGTAGTTTATAAATTCTTTTATAATTTCTATCTGATACGAAGAATTATAAACAATACTATATTCCAATACCGGCGGCTTAATAACAGTTGGTATTTCATATAATAAGCCATTTTCAATATCCTTTTCTACAAGTTTTTTTATTACTAATCCTATTCCCATATTTTTTTTGACTAATGATATTAGCATTTCACTACTGTATACATAATGTTTTGGAATAATTATACCTTCTGCATATCTTAATTCCTTTTCTATAATAGAGCTTGTTATAAACCCTTTCATTGGTAAAATCAAATCTGTTTTTTTAATATCTGAACCCTCTTTTAAAAATTTACTTAGTGTTGTTTTTGTACCAAAAAATATTGTGTCTAAAACCATCAATTTTTTTTCATTATATTTAAGTTTATCATAGTACACTGGATGATTCATAATTAAAATATCTAAATCTTTGTTTTCAAATTTTTCTTTCATCTCTAATGAGCTCGCACTAAATATCGTAAATTTAACATTTGAATGTTTTTTTGAAAAATTTGCTATTATATCATCAAGTAAATACGATCCTATATGTGACATTACTCCAATTCTAATCTCTATTTCTTTTTCATTACCTTTGTTTTTAAAAGTCATATAACCATTAATTAAAAAAGAAAATGAATTTTCTATGTATAGAAAAAAATTTTTTCCATCTTCTGTCAATGTTATATTTTTATTTTCTCTTATAAATAACTTTAAATCTAGTTGCTCTTCTAGAATTTTTATAGCATAACTAATATTAGGTTGAGTTGTATGTAATATTTTAGCCGCTTTAGAAAAACTATTGTATTTAGCAACAAAATAGAATATTTTAAATTTGTTTAGATCAAAAAATGCGTTATTTATATCCATATTTCCCTCCCTAAATTTTTGATTATAATATCATTTTTATTACACAAAGTCAATTGATAGCCAAAACTTAAAATGCTTAAATCATTTAAAACAATTTTATAGAATCAATTGAATATTAATCTATATATATACTAAAATTGTATTGAAAGAATGATAAAAATGTTACCAGTAAATCTATATAATTTAAAAGAAGCAAAAGAAAGTGAATTAACTAGAGTCGTTTTAGTATGCAAATACAAAGATAACTGGTTATTATGCAAGCACAAAGAAAAAGGAACTTAGGAAGTATCCGGAGGACATATAGAAAAAGGTGAAGATTGGCTAACCGCTGCAAAACGTGAGTTAAAAGAAGAAACCGGAGTTATTGATGCCAAAATTGAAAAAGTCTGTTTATATAAAATTTCTACTTTCGGATTACTTTGTTATGCCGAAGTTCACTCATTAGAAAATGATGAATTATCCCACGAAATGGATGAAATTGGTCTGTTTGATGAATTACCTAAGAATATGACTAACTATGATACTCATAAATTATTTGTTGATAAAGTTATTAAAGAAAAATTTTAAATTAAACCATGCTAGAGCATGTTTTTTTGTATTTAAAGTATCTACTTTTTTATCACTTTATAAGCAAACCACCAGGCCCTATTGCGTATAAACTTTGTATTATTTGAAATCCTGATCCTAAAGGGTTACTCCAAGGATTTAAAAAAGATAATATTCTTGCCACTCTATAAGGTGCCGCAATTATTAAACCTACAATACCAAGTAAACCTGTAATAAATAGTGTCACAAAAAATTTTAACTTAACACCGGATACAAATATAAGTAAAACATTTACTATCACCAAAACTATACCTGTACCAAAGTCTGGTTCTAACATAATTAAGCCAAAATTTAAAAGTATAATAAATAAAAGTGGTAATATACTTTTTATTTCTCCTTTTTCGTGAACTTTATTATTAGCTAAATATTTTGAGGTATAAATTAATAACCCTAATTTAGCAAACTCACTTGGTTGTACTCCAAATGATCCTATGCCAAACCAACTTCTTGATCCATTTCTAATTACACCCAAGCCAGGTATTAAAACTAAAGCAAGAAATAATAAGCACACAAACAAAATTATATTTGCGTACCTATAATAAATCTTTGTATTAATTTTTGATAATATAAACATTCCAATAATACCAATTATTAGAAATATAAATTGCTGAATTGCAAATCTATATTCATTATCAAATTTATATTCTGCCCACACATAACTAGATGAATATATCATAATACATCCAAATAAACTTAATATAACAACACATATAAATAGTTGTAAATCTATTTTCTTCATATTAAATTATATTTTACAAAATAATAAAAAGACTTAAGTTAATAAATCTTTTATTGTTTCTTTATATAAATCATATCTTTAATTTTAATACATCAGCTAATATCATTTTTTAATATTTTTTTATAATTACTTTTCCCTCTATTTTACTAATTAAAATATACTATCTTTTTTTATTTATATCTCACTTAAATTTTAAATTCCCTTTGTATTATAATTTTCTTTGTATTTATTTATTAAAAATGATTTTCTTAAATTATCTTTACCAGCATTTTCTATTTGAGTTATTCTAGAAAGCGATACACCAAATATTTTAGATAATTCTTTACATGTATAAATCTTATTATTATAAAAACCATATCTATACATTAATATTATTTTTTGTCTTTCATTTTCTAAATTATTAAGAGCTTCCATTATATCTTCTTTTTGAATATTATTAAGAGCATATTCTTCTAAATTAAAGTCGTCTGATAATTCAAAACCAATTGCCATATTATCTTCATGAGAATCTTTTAATTGTTCATCTATAAATAATACAGGTTTTCTTAATGATGCTAATCGATTAATCAAATTTTTTGAATAATCAAATTTTTTATAAATATATTCCATAGTCTCAGGATTTTCTCCTTTTTCTAATATAATAGTATGTATTTGTATTAAAAACGATTTCAAATTGGAGGGAATTGATAATGGTAGTTTATCATATTGAATATTCCTGCGCATATTATTTTTAATACACACAACTGCATATGTAGAAAACATATTATCTTTGCTAAAATCAAAAGAATAAATAGCTTTTAAATATCCTTCTATAGCGAATTGAAGCAAATCATTACCATTTGTATTATATGCGAAAAAATTTTTAGCAGTGTCTACTATTAAAGAATAATCACTTAAAAATAATTTACTTTTAGCCTCATCATCACCTTTTTGAGCTAACACTAATAGTTCATTTCTTTCTTCCTTACTTAATTTTTTATATGTTGGAGGATTATAGAATTCTTTTGAATCTTCACAATCGATGTATGCCATTTTTCCTCCTCTAGCCTTTAGTATTATAACATATTTTTATTTAAAGTAAACTAAATTTCACAAATCCTAATATGTAATTTATTGCCATTTACCTCAGCTACTTGATCACTATTATATTTTTTATGATAAACAGCTTTTCCTAGTGGACTATTAAGTGTAATTTCGCCTTCAGCTACTGATAAATAATTCCCGCTTAATGTAACAATTTCAAAATCATTATCATCTTTATCAAATATAATTTTAAATGTATCCCCTATATTAACTTTTCCCTTTATAAATTTATTATCTACAAGCCTTAACAACTTTTTTGTTATCAGCATTTTTTCGAGTTCATCTAAAAGCATTCTTTCTCCCCTAGCAGCGTCTTCTGCCGCAAAATTATCATGCCATCCATCTCCCGGAGCATCTTCCATAGCTTCTTTTTTCTCTTGATTATTTTTATTTATTTTATCGTGTAATTTACTTATTAAATCTTCAAATTGTTTAAGACCATCTTCATTTACAAATATCATATTTTATCTCCTAGTATAGAAAGTAATTTATCTGTATATACAACTGTAAGTTCATGAAGTGCTCTTGTTAAAGCAACATATAATAGTTTTAAATCAATTATCCTATCTTCCAAATAAATATTACCTGATGCATCTGATATGATTACTGCATCAAATTCAAGACCCTTAGCAAGGTAACTTGTTATTACACATACACCACCATTATAGGTTAAATCTTTACCAGTAATAAGTGTAAGTGTAATACCACTTTCTTTTAGATAATCATACACTTCAGTTGTTTCATTTTCATCTTTACAAATAACTGCAATAGATTTATATTTTTTTTCTATAAATTCAATCACCTTATTACTTATGCTTTCATGCTTATTATTGGTTTTTAAATACTGAACATTATTTCCATGTCTTAAAACTGGTAATGCTGTATTTAAATTTAAATATTTAGTTATTTTATTAGCTTCAAACATAATTTCTTCAGTAGTACGGTAACTCTTTTCTAAAGTCTTTTCAATTAAATTTATATATCCTAACTTTTTTACATCATCCCAAGATTTTATACTACGATAACTATATATAGATTGAGCTAAATCCCCAAAAATACTAAATGTTGACCTAGATAATATTTTATTTAAAACATAAAAATTAAATTCTCCTAAATCCTGTGCTTCATCAATAACTGTATGTTTAAAGTTAGTAAAATTACCTGAACCATAAAAACGATAATGTAAATATAATAAAGGCGCTAAATCTTCAAATTCTACCTTCTTCTTTTTTAATGAATTAATTAATTTATTAAAATATATGTCATCTATATGACTAATTGATTTCAAAAATTCAATATAAAGCAGGATTATATTAGGTTTAGTTTTCTTCATGTACGATCTTATTGATAAACCACATTTACTTTTTATTTCTTTTTCAGCATATATTAAATTCTTTTTATCAGGATCTTTATCTTTATTATTAAAATAATTTTCTCTTATATTATAAAGTATTTTTAATTCTTTTTCTTTAATAAATTTAGAAAAACGAGTATAAAATTTATCCATTTTAATTGATAATATTTCACTATCAGTATCAGATTCCTCATATATCTTATTAATTACTAAACTACTTAATATATCATAATTTCTAATCTTAAAATTATCTTCAGGTATTATATTATCCAAATATTTACCAATAAATTCATCTAACATATCCTTAAATGTCAAACTAGTTCTTAATGCTTCCAAGTGCATATCTTTATTATTCACTGCAGCAGACAATTTCTTATCATCTCCAATTAATTCAAGTTTATTATCAACTAAGTTTTGCACTATTTCAAAATACGTTAACTGTTTTGCATCATTTACATCTAAATCAGGAAGAACTCCAGATATATAATTAATAAAAAATTTATTTGGTCCAATTACAAGGTAATTTTCAGGTTTAATGAGGTCAATATAATTATAAACTAAATAAGCTATTCGGTGCAGTGCCACAGTCGTTTTACCAGACCCTGCCACTCCCTGCACAACAATATTTTTATTAATACTTTCCCTTATGATATTATTTTGTTCAGCTTGAATAGTAGCAACTATATTCTTAAGTCTATTATCAGCATTAGCATTTAAAAAAGGTTTTAACATATCATCATTAGAGACACTATCTACATCTTGAAAAGTTACTATTTGGCCTTCTTCAATATTAAACTGTCTTTTAATAGATAAATTTCCTTTGATAATACCCTCAGGAGCTTCATAACTAGCTTCTCCTAAATTCGAATCATAATACATACTAGCCACTGGAGCTCTCCAGTCAACAGTTATAATTTTGCTGTTTTCATCAGATACACCCACTTTACCAATGTAACATTTTTCATAAATATTATTATCACTAGTAAAATCTAATCTAGCAAAATAAGGTTTATCATATAACCTTTTAATTAGTTTTAATTTAAGTTCATGTTTATAAATCAGATCTGCAAGTTGAAAAGGATCTTCCTTAAACATAGTTGGTAAAAGTTCTAATCTCTTTTTTGTGAATTTTTCAACATCCTTAAATTTTTCAATCGAATACTTTAAATAATATTCTTCATTTTTCAAGTTTTTTTCATACATAAAAACACCTCCATATTCTTATTACAGAGATCTTTGCTAAGTAAAAGTCAAATTGAGTATAACATACAACATTTATTTGTGCAAGAAAAAAGTAAAGTTAATCTTCACTTTACATACTTATTCTAAATGGGTTATCTTCAGTTCCTTCACCATAGTCAATATAAATATTATCTTTTAAATAAAATACAGGTCTATAAGTAGTTATGTTACTATCACTAAAAACAGCCCCTACATTTCCATTATGATTTATCATATAAATAGATCTTTCATTTTGATATCTAGAGAAGGTTGTTTCATTAAGCACAGTATTAATAACCATAAATAACCAATTTTCATCATATCGCATTGGATTTAAGTAGTACGAATCATCATGAGGTGGATTTCCATCCATATTATCTAATGCCCAATTTTCAGGACTAGCGGCATAAAAATAATCACTTGGATAAATAAGACCAATATTATATTCGTTTACAGTAGGATTAATCTGTTCAACATCATACCAACTCTTAGCACCCGTATGTAAAAATTCAAAACCCCCTTGATACCATAACACTGGTTCAATCATTGATTTGTATTCAGTTGATAAACTATTATAATAGGTATTATTTAAATATATATTTGCATCAGAATCATCCGAAGGATCATTTACATCAGCACCCTCCCAACTATTTTCATTATTAGCATCGTATATAAGAGGGTTTTGATGGTAATATTGCTTCACTAGTTTTATCTTATCATCAATAATTCCAATAACTCTATATAAATTAGCCGAAGGACATATTTCTTCATTTGAATCAAAGCAAACATAATTATGAACTAAATCATTTCCTCCTGAATACCTATAGTCATTACTTTCAGTAGAATTATCTAGAGAGGTTGAATGATAGTATAAACCATCGCTTTCATCGTCCATATCCACTAAAGCATCTTTGAATAATTTTTTTTCAGTTTGAAGTAATAATTTTGATTCTAAAACTTTACCATTATTTAAGTATTGATCACTTTCTAAATTTATAAAGTGTGCTACAAGTGTCCACTCTTGTTTAACTCCGTTAACATCATTACTTGCTATTGCGTAATTTTCTGCAATAGTAATAAACCCCTCGAAACTGGTTATATCAAAGCCAGAGTACTCTACTCCTTTCGCATCAGTAATATCAACATACTCAAGACTACTCAAAGTTGTGATTTCAGTACCATTTGGATCAAATACAGTTAATATAATTTCAGGTGTATTTTTGTTATATGAATATATAAAATCATTTTGAGATACTTCATAATATACATTGTAAGTAGTAGTTGCTTCTCCTGAATTTGCACCAGCATAAAGTATCGCACTGGAAATAGTTTCTGCCATTTCAGAATTAGCATCTTGATCAAAATTTGTATTAATATAAAGACTAGAATCTTTTTCACTAACAAAATCAATTCTTTCTATATTTTCAACATCACTATCAATAACATTTTCTACAGAAGAATCAAATTCTATAGCCAAGTATGCAAAAGAAACAGTCAAAACAATTATGCTTATTATAAGAATAATTAACAAAATTATGTTTTTTTTCGTTTTATTAAATTTTATCATGTAATCTCCTAATATAATATTACACTAGTACGTAAATTTTTTCAATAAAAAAACTAATCAATTGATTAGTTTACATCTTCATTATTAATAACTTTACCAATATTATTATATGTTAAGTCTGTACAGTAATCATCAGTAATATACTCTAAAATTTTTTCTTTCATTGCATCAAAATTTAAAAACATCATCTCATCTAAATGAATATCAGTACTTAAAAATGAATAATATTTATTTTTTAAAAAATGGATAAATAAAGCTCTACTACCTTCACCATATGTTCCTGTAATTGACTTTATATTACCTTGAAATAATGCGCCTAAATCAAGATATTCATTTATAAGTAAATCATTATTTTCAAAAAACTTATATCTCTCAGGATGAGCTATAATAGGAACATAACCATTATTAACAAGTTCGGTTACGACTCCTTTATAAAAAATATATTCACGATCTCTATTAAATTCAATAAGAATGTACTTACTATTATTTAAAGTAACTATTTCTTCTTTTTTTAATAATTCTAATATATTAATATCTGCAAATACTTCATTACCAGTATATAACTTAATATTTATATTTTCTTCTTTTAAAAGATTTCTTATTTCATTAATTAAATAATTCTTTTTTTCATTATTAGCATTAAATTTAGTATTTTCAATATAATGAGGAGTAAATATAACTTCATCATATCCAAGCATTTCCATTTTTTTTAAAATAGATACGCTTTGAGCAATATTATTCGCACCATCATCTATTCCATATAGTATATGATTATGCATATCCTTATACTTATTATTCATATTTATAATATTTCTTATTAGTTTTAGGAACTTTATTTACTACAACTCCTAAAACATTTGCCTTTACTGATTTCAACAATTTACCTGTTTCATAAAACGTATCACTAGTAGTAGTTCTAAGAGAAGTAACAACTACTACTCCATCTACTTTCTTAGCCATTATTAAAGAATCAGATAAACCTACAGTAGGTACACCATCAAGTATAATATAATCATACTTGTCTCCTAAACTTTCAAGTAATACATCAACGCATTTACTATTAAGAAGTTCTGAAGGGTTACCAGGTATTGAACCTCTAGTTAAAACACTTAAATTTTCTATATTCGTTTTTAATATATATTCTTTCACATTTGAAATTTCATTTTCAGTTAATATTTTTGATAAACCATTATTATTAGATAGCCCAAATACATTATGAAGTCTACCCTTTCTAAGGTCACAATCTACTATTAAAGTTTTCTTATTTAACTGTGCGAAAGATATAGCTAAATTAGAACTAACAAAGCTTTTACCTTCTCCTGCTACAGAACTGGTAACATATATTAAATTTGATTTATTATTCTTTTTTTCTTTATTAAGAAATTGTATATTAGTTCTTATCATTCTAATACTTTCACTAATAATAGATTTAGGATTTAAATCAACTATCAAATCTTTATTCATATATATTACCTCTTTTTTTCCTAGCTATTGGTACAGTACCAATAATAGTTAGATCACCAATAGATTCAACTTGTTCAATCGTTTTTAATGTTTTATCAAAAAAGTATGAAACTGAAAATATAGCTAAAGATAAAATCAATCCAATACTTATATATATAACAATGTCCTTTATTAAATTGATATTATAAGCATCCTTTGGTGTTGAAGCCTTATCTAATACTTTTATATTTTCTATATCATATAAGCTAGTTACTTCATCAGTAAATATATCAGTAGTTGTTGTTACTATTTCAGTTGCTACACTAGAGTTTTCATCTTCTACAGTAATTTTTAATATCTCTGTATTTTCAACACTACTAACACTTATTTTATTAGATAATTCTTCATAAGTTAAATCTAATTCAAGTTCCTTAATAACATCTTCCAAAACCGTTCTACTCTTTACAATAACTTTATATGTTTCAACTAATTTTTGATTTAATGTTATATCACTTTGAAGTGTATCACTACTACTTTCAGGTGCTGCTAAAACTATTGTTGATGTAGACTGATACATTGGCACTTTATACATAGTTGAATAAATAACTCCTCCAGTAATTATTATAACTATAATTAATATAATATATAATATCTTACTGCGATAATAAGCTAGTATTTCACTTATATTAAACTCTTCCATTTTTATTCTCCCTCTTTATTATATTATAACTCAGTTTAAAACATTAAACAATAAACTAATTCATAATTTCATTTATTTTACTCTGTGCTGTGTACACAGTTTTATTATCTGGTAACATTACATATATATCGCCTGGCATTGAATAAACTTTTTCATATGAACTTATTCCAGTAAGTGTGTATTTATTTATTTGCCATGATGGCATTTCATCAAGTTGATAATTAATAAAAGATATAACACTATCTTTTGACATATTTGTCTGCATAGTATTACTTAAAGATTCAAGTATTTCTTCATAATTATCAAAAAGAATACTAGTAGTTGTTAATTTATTTATTATAGCCTCTATTACTTGCTGCTGATTTTCTCCTCTTTGTATATCACCTGTGGCAAATATAGTTCTAATTCTCGAATAGAGTAATGCTTCTTCACCATTCATATAATTATAACCATAATTAACATTCATACCTTCCGCTATAAATGAAACTTCAGAATAAACATTAATACCTTCAATCGCATCTACAAATGATGCCAAAGAATTAAAATTCACTCTCAAATAATAATCAATATTTGTATCTAATAACTGTTCTACAGTTTTTAAACTTTCATCAATACCAATAACACCTGAATGTGTAATTTTATCCATTTCATTTATTGTTCCTAAATTTACATAATAATCTCTTGGAATATTAGTAAGCAATATTTCATTATTATTCGGATCAATAGTGACTAACATATTTACATCACTTCTTGATTTAGTCATTATATCTCCATCAGTATCAATTCCACTAATATAAAGATTAAATGGTTTATCTAATATCTCATTATCAATAGTGTAATTAGTAGTAATTTTAATTGAAAATGTTTCATGTATAAATAAATTTATATGACTTTCAATTAGTAAATCATAATTATATTTATCTATTACTAGAGCATCAATAGTATTACTTTCTAACTGAGATAAAGATTCATTTATATTAACATAATTAATTCGCCTTTGTCAATATAAACACAATGAAAAATG
>CAYJBC010000009.1:0-28976 GCA_964368535.1 uncultured Muribaculaceae bacterium | reverse complement strand
TATACTCCGAAAGGAGATGTAGGCGCGCGGCCGCCCGGGGCTAGTCCTATAGACTTTGCATATAGAATTCATTCAAAAGTTGGAGATACAACTGTAGGAGCAGTTGTTAATGATAAAATTGTAGCGTTTACATATGAGTTAAATGATGGTGACGTAGTTAAAATTAATACAAATAATACTGCAAAACCAAATAAAGATTGGCTAAATATAGTAAAAACAAGTCAAGCTAGAAATAAAATTAAAACATACTTCAGCAAAGAACTTCATAGCCAGTATATTCAAAAAGGTAAAATTATCCTAGAAAAAGAATTAAGAAAGAGAAAGTTGAGTTTTGAAGAAATTCTAAATGATACATCAATTAATAGAATTTTAAGAGATTTGAAACTTAATTCAGTTGATGATATATATTTAGCAGTAGGGTCACTTAGATTTACAGCAGGTTATATAATAAATCTCGCTAAAGAAGATAAAAGTTTTGTTTCAGAATTTTTACTTAATAAAGATATAAGAAAATACCATAGTGTATATTCAAGTAAAAGTGATATTATAGTAGATGGTGAGAGTAATATACAAGTGTCTATCGCAAAGTGTTGCAATCCAATTAAAGGAGACGATATCATTGGTAATATAACTAAGTATGGTGGAATCACAGTTCATAAAAAATCATGTGAAAACATTACTGATGATAGCAATATAGTTGATGTGTTATGGAATAATGAAAGTAATTCAGAATTTATATCAAAAATATATTTACTCACAAATGGTAATGTAGATATTACTGATGTAATTACTGTAGCTACAAAAAAAGATATTAAAATTGTTGGTTTTAATACATTATCAGACATACTTGAAATAAGTGTAAAAATTAAGAACACAAATGAATTAAATAATTTAATAGATAATCTGCTTAAAATGAAAAATGTTAAAAATGCAGCACTTAAAAAAGATTTTAAGTAATACGTTAAAATTGACATTAATAGCAAAATAATGTAATATAATAATATATTATTTGTTTGAAAGAGTAATTATATAAAAATTTAAAGAAAGCTAGTGGTGGATGAAAACTAGTAATGTTTATATAATGAAGACATCAAATTTAAAAATAAACGTAATTCTGCGTTAAAGAAAAAAGTGCATAGAACTCTATGAAATAAGGTGGTACCACGGATTTTATTCGTCCTTATATTTCATGGGGTTTTTATTTTTTAGAAAGGAAAATTAAAATGAAAAAAATAATGAATAATACACTATCTATTAAAAATTTGAATGAAGAAATTGAAGTTTATGGATGGGTTGCTAAAAAAAGAAATCTAGGAGGTTTAATATTTATTGATTTAAGAGATAGATCAGGATTATTACAACTTGTAATTAGACCAGAAAATAAATTTTATACTGTAGCGGAAAGTTTGAAAAATGAATATGTAATTAAAGTTAATGGTAAAGTACTTGAAAGAGAAAGTAAGAATGACAATATTGTAACTGGTGAAATAGAAATTGATGTGATTTCTTTAGAAATTTTAAATACATCAAAAGAAATTCCTTTTGAAATAAGTGATAACACTACTGCTCTTGAAGATACAAGACTAAAGTACAGATATTTAGATTTGCGTAGAGTTTCTTTAAATAATATATTGAAAATTAGACATAATACTACAATGGCAATAAGAAACTTTTTAGATAGAAATTCATTTTTAGAAATTGAAACACCGATACTATGTAAAAGCACACCTGAAGGAGCTAGAGATTACTTAGTGCCTTCAAGAGTTAATGAAGGAAAATTTTATGCACTTCCTCAATCTCCCCAAATATTTAAACAACTTTTAATGATAGGGGGAACAGAAAAATATTTTCAAATAGCAAAGTGCTTTAGAGATGAAGATTTAAGAGCAGATAGACAGCCAGAATTTACACAAGTGGATATAGAAATGAGTTTCGTAAATGAAGATGATGTAATGACTCTTGCAGAAAATTTAGTCCAAGATGTATTTAAAAATGTTAAGAATATAGAAATAAAACTACCTATGCTTAGAATGAAATATGATGAGGCATTTAAAGTATATGGTTCAGATAAGCCTGATTTAAGGTTTGAAATGCCTATATTAGAACTTAATGAATTGTTTGATAATATGAATGTTGAGTTTATGAAAGGTAAGACAGTAAACGGATTATTAGTTAAAAATAGTGCTGCTAACTATTCTAGAAAAGAATTAGATAAATTAACTGATTATGTGAAAATATATAAAGCAGGAGGATTAGCATATTTAAAACTAGAGGGTGAATTAACTGGGTCTATCGCAAAACTTTTAACTGAAGAAGATAAAATGGCAATTATAAATAAATTTAATATGAAAGAAAACGATTTGTTATTGATAGTAGCAGATACATATAAAATCACTAAAACAAGTTTAGGAGAATTAAGAATAAAACTGGGTAAAGATTTAAATTTAATTAATGAAAATGATTATAAAGCTTTATGGGTAACTGATTTTCCAGCATTTGAATATAATGAAGAAGATAATAGATACGTAGCAACACATCATCCATTCACATCACCAAAAGATGAAGATATAGATAAACTAATTAAAGATCCTGCTAACTGCTATTCAAAAGCTTATGATATGGTTATCAATGGTTATGAAGCAGGCGGCGGTTCTATTCGTATTCACAATGAAGAAGTTCAAAACAAAATGTTTGAGGCATTAAATTTAAGCAAAGAAGATATTGAAGAAAAATTTGGTTTCTTTGTTGAAGCTTTAAAGTATGGAACGCCTCCACATGGTGGTTTAGCATTTGGTTTAGATAGATTAGTAATGATACTTGCAGGCACTGAAAACATCAGAGATGTAATAGCGTTTCCAAAAACAGCAAGTGCATCAGATCTTATGAGTGAATGCCCAAATTTAGTAACAAATAAACAACTAGATGAGCTAAATATTAAGTTAAAATAATTGACTATTTATAGTATTTGTTATATTATATAAGTATAACTTATATAAGGAATTACTTTAAATATGACCTAGATAATAAGGTAATAAAGCGTAATATATACGCAACTTTATATCTAGGTCATTTTTATTAAGAAAGAGGGATAATATGATAACAAAACAAAAAGGAACATATGACATTTATGGAAAGGATGCACTTGTTTATAAAAGTGTAATTGATGTGCTTGAAAACTATATGGCTTTATATAATATTGATTATATAAGAACTCCAATATTTGAAGCTAGTGAATTATTTCATAGAAGCGCTGGAGAAACTTCAGATGTTGTAAAAAAAGAAACTTATGATATGGTGGATCGCGGGGATAGAAATATTACACTTAGACCAGAAGGAACTGCAGGAGTTGTAAGAAGTTTTATAGAAAATAAACTATATGGAAACAGAAATGAAGCCATAAAATATTATTATGAAGGAACAATGTATCGCTACGAAAGACCACAAAAAGGAAGAAATAGAGAGTTTACACAATTTGGTGTAGAAGTATTTAATTCTAATAGTGTAATAACGGATGCAGAAGTAATTAGTTTAGGATACAATGCATTACTTGAATTAGGACTTGAAGAAGTAACTGTATCAATTAATTCATTAGGAGACAAAGAATCTAAAGATAATTATATAAATGCACTTAAAGATTTTGTTAAACCAAACTTAGAAAAATTATGTCCAGATTGTCAAAGTAGATATATAACAAACCCTCTTAGAATAATTGACTGCAAAGCAGACAAAGATAATGAAGTATTAAAAGGAGCTCCAGTTATAAGTGATTACCTGTCGGATAATTCTAAAAACAGATTAAATGAATTAAAAAAATTGCTTATTATGCTTGAAGTAGATTTTGAAATAAATACTTCAATAGTTAGAGGCTTAGATTATTATACAGATGTTGTTTATGAATTTTTAAATAAAGATGGAATTGCTCTAGGTGGTGGAGGAAGATACGATAATCTTGTTGAATCACTTGAAGGTCCAAATACACCTGCTACTGGATTTGCATTTGGTCTTGATCGTATCATACTTGAACTAACTGACAATGATAAAATGATTAAAACAAACAACAATGTTGAGGTTTATATAATGGCTATAAGTGATGAAGAAAAGTATCATGCACTTAAAATAAGTCAAAATCTAAGATTAAACGGAATTGTGACAGAAGTTTGTACAAATGATTTAAGTATGAAATCACAGTTTAAGCATGCGGACAATCTAGAAGCAAAATATCTAATTATTCTTAATAATGAAGATTTAAAACTAGGAATCATTAATATTAAAGACAATGCAACTAAAGAAGAAATAAAATTAGATGAAAACGAAATAATTGAATATTTTATTCAAAATTTATAAGGAGAAAAATATGGAAATAAAAAAATTATATGATAGTTATAATGACTATTTTAACAAAGATATAACTATTAATGGATGGATAAGAAATCATCGTAAGCAAAAAGATTTTGGATTTATTGATTTTACTGATGGAACATGTTTTAAAACTGTTCAAGTTGTTTATGATAAAACTATTTCTAATTTTGAAGAAATTCAAAAAATACTTGTAGGCTCTTCTTTAAATATAACTGGAATTGTAGTAAAATCTGAAGGAAATCAAGCTTTTGAAATAAAAGCCTCTGAAATAAATATTCTAGGAGATTGTCCAGAAGAATATCCAATACAACCTAAAAGACATACTAGGGAATTTTTAAGAGAGCAAGCATATTTGAGACCTAGAACAAATCTTTTTAACGCTGTATTTAGAATAAGAAGTATTACATCAATGGCTATTCATACATATTTTCAAGAAAGAGGATATGTTTATTTCCATGCGCCAATTATAACAGCATCTGATTGTGAAGGAGCAGGAGAAATGTTTAATGTCTCAACATTAGATAAAGAAAAAATAGCAAAAGCAGGTAAATTTGATTATAAAGATGATTTTTTCGGTAAGAAAGCTGGTTTGACAGTTTCAGGGCAACTTGAAGCAGAAACATTTGCAACTGCATTTAGCAAAACTTACACATTTGGTCCAACATTTAGAGCAGAAAATTCAAATACTAAAACACATGCTTCTGAATTTTGGATGATTGAACCTGAAATAGCATTTTGCGATTTAAAAGGTGACATGGACATTATGGAAGATATGCTTAAATATATAGTTTCATATGTGCTTGATAAAGCTAAAGATGAAATGAAATTCTTAGATAACTTTATAGAAAAGGGTTTGATTGAAAAATTAAACAAACTTATTAAAAGTAACTTTACTAGAATAACTCATGAAGAAGTTATAAACATATTGCAAAAAGCTGATAAAACATGGGAATTCGAACCAATTCAAGGTGAAGATATAGCAAAAGAACATGAAAAATACATCACTGAATATTTTAATGGCCCAGTATTTATTTATAATTGGCCTAAAGATATAAAATCATTTTATATGAAACAAAATGACGATGGCAAAACTGTAGCAGCTGTTGATTTAGAAGTTCCAGGAGTAGGTGAACTTATTGGTGGATCTCAAAGAGAAGATGACTACAATAAATTATCAAAAAGAATGGAAGAAATGAATGTCGATAAAGAAGAATTATATTGGTATTTAAATCTTCGTAAATTCGGTACTGTTGAACACTCAGGGTTTGGTATAGGTTTTGAAAGATTATTAATGTATTTAACAGGTATAGACAATATTAGAGATGTTATTCCTTTCCATAGAACACCAAATAATTGCGAGTTCTAATATGAAAAAGAATTATATAGAAAGCATCAGAAAGCATATAGGGAAAGCTCCGATGCTTTCTGCAGGGGCAGCACTTTTTGTATTTAATGAAAAACACCAAGTTTTAATGCAACTAAGAGCAGATTTTAAAATGTGGGGTTTTATAGGTGGAGCTATGGAATTAGGAGAAACATTTGAAGAAACTGCAGTTAGAGAATTAAAAGAAGAAACAAATTTAAACATAGTTGATTTAAAATTTATTAAATTACTATCGGGAAATGATTGTTATATAAAATATCCTAATGGAGATGAAGTATACAGTGTTACTGCAATTTATGTTGTTACAAAACATACTGGTGACTTAGAACTTTTAGACGATGAATCATTAGAATTAAAATGGTTTGATATAGATAATTTACCAGATAAAATTAGCCCAGGAACTAAAAAACGATACATTGATGGAGTGCTTGACAAAGCATTACAAATTTATATTAACGAAAATAAATAAGGAGGTTAAATGAAATTTACTAAAGAAAAAGTAGATGAATATGCAGAAAAATTATTGATCGGATTAACTGAAGAAGAAAATAAAATGGTACTTGAAGAATTTGCAATTATAGATGAATCAATTAATCTAATTAATAAAATATCAGGTATTGAAGAAATTGAACCAATGACTCATGCACTAGATGATTTTTCTTATACCCTTAGAGAAGACATTGTTCAAAAATCAATTCCAGTTGAAAATTTGTTACAAAATTGTGGTGAAACAAATGGGAGAGAAGTCCAAGTGCCTACAGTAGTTGGGGGTGCTAATGAATAATTTAAATATAAAAAAGTTACATGAAAAATTAATTAATAAAGATATAACTTCTAAAACATTAGTAAATGAATCAATTAAACTATCTAAAATTAATCAAGAAAAAAGCAACTCATTTGTTACAATTATAGAAGATTATAAAGAAACAAAAATAACAGATAATTTATTATCAGGTATACCATTTGGTGTTAAAGACAATTATTCTACAAAAGGTATTTTAAGCACTGGTTCATCAAACACTTTGAAAAATTATATGCCATTTTTTGACGCTACAGCTGTAGAGAAACTTAAAAATGCAGGAGCAATAATAGTAAATAAAACTGCGTTAGATGAATTTGGAATGGGTGGAACTGGTACAACTTGTCATACAGGACCAGTAAAAAATCCATGGGATATTACAAAGATGTGCGCAGGTTCATCTGCCGGCTCAGCAGCAGCAGTTGCGGACGGTGTTTATCCATATGCATTAGGTTCGGATACTGGAGATTCTATAAGAAAACCAGCAGCATACTGTGGTGTAGTTGGATATAAACCAACATATGGAATGATTTCAAGATTAGGATTATTTCCATTTGCTAGCAGTTTAGATACATGCGGAGTTTTTACTCGTAGCGTTGAAGATGCAGCAATAGTAGTAGATCAAATGAAGGGTCTGGATGAACTTGATATGACAACATGGGATTCTAAGAATATTAACTTGCTTGATAATATAAATATGGATATTTCAAACAAAAAAATATGTTATATCAAAGAATTGTGCGATATATCAAATTATCCTGATGCGAATGATGAATTAAAAGATCATCTAAATAATTTTCATAAAACAATTGATAAATTAAAAGAATTAGGAATAGAAGTGACTGAGGAGTCAGTTGATCAAAATATCTTAAATGCAGTATCAAGTGCTTATATAGTAATTAGTTGTGCAGAAGCTACAAGTAATATGAGTAATTTGACTGGAATAGTATTTGGTCCAAGAAATAATGCTGATAACTATATAGATATGATGAAAAAATATAGAACAGAAAATTTTTCGCCATTAATCAAACGTAGATTTGTTATTGGATCATATGTTTTACAAGAAGAAAATAAAGATAGATATTTCCACAATGCACAAAAACTAAGAAGACTAGTAGTTGATATATGGAAAAATTTATATAACAAATATGATGCAGTAATCTTACCGGTTTCAAGTGGACCTGCTAAAAATTTAGATGGTGCAAGCGAAATTCTATCAAACAACCATCAAGCTTTAGAAGATCACTTAATAATAGGTAACTTTGGAGGATTTCCTAGTATCACAATACCTAATGGATTTATTAATAAGTTGCCTGTAGGAATTAATATAACAGGAAACTGCTATAATGATGAAGTTGTTTTAGCAATTGCAAATGCTTTAGAAAGTAAAATGACTTATAAAAATCAAATAGCAGGAGGTAAACATGAATAATTATAAAGTAATGATTGGCCTTGAAATGCATTGTGAAATAAGTGAAACTAATACAAAAGTATTCTCAAGCGCAGCAAATAATTTTACTGAAATTCCTAATTCAAATGTTAGGCCTGTTGATATGGCTTTTCCAGGAACATTACCAGTTTTAAATAAAGAGGCTTTAAGAAAAGCTTTAAAAGCTAGTATAATATTAAATTGTAAACAACCAGAATATATATATTTTGAAAGAAAAAATTATTACTACCCAGATTTGCCTAAAGGATATCAAATTACTCAAGAAACAAAACCTGCACCCGTTGGAAGTTATGGTTTTTTAGAATATGAATGTAGTGGAGAAATAAAAAAGGTTAGAATTAATAATATTCACTTAGAAGAAGACACTGCATCTCAAGACCATTATGATAACTTTTCACTGCTAGATTATAATAGAGCAGGGGCTCCCCTTTTAGAATTGGTTACTGAACCAGATTTTAGATCAAGTGCAGAAGCTGTATCGTTCTTAGACAATATGATACTTATATATCAATATGCTGGAATAAGTGAAGCAGATCCTAAAAAAGGGCATATTAGATGTGACGTTAATATATCTTTAATAGATGAGACTTTAGACGAAAGTGACCCAAGCAATTGGGGTACAAAAATAGAAGTTAAGAATGTTAACTCTATTGGTGGGGTTCGCGAAGCTATTGAATATGAAATAAAAAGACAACTAGAAGCAAAAGAAAATGGAACATATGACTCAATGCAACAACAAACAAGAAGATGGGATGAATCTACGATGTCTACAGTATTTATGAGAGGTAAAGTAGATGCAATAGATTATAAATATTTTGTTGAGCCTAATATACCA
Organism: uncultured Muribaculaceae bacterium; assembly: GCA_964368535.1. GTDB lineage: Bacteria > Bacillota_I > Bacilli_A > RF39 > UBA660 > CAKOSP01. The sequence continues at coordinate 20,149 of CAYJBC010000009.1, read as the reverse complement.
AAATATAAATTAGAAAATCAATTTTTGGAGGATATTAGAAAAGAAATTCCAATACTTCCAACAAAAAGGTTATATAAATATATAAATGAATATTCTTTCAATCAAAAAGATGCTAATGCCATAATTAAAAATAAAGATATATCAGATTATTTTGAAAAGTGCATTGAACTTGGGATTGATCCAATAACTGCATCTAACTGGGTGCTGACGCAAATAATTGGCTACTTAAATAAAACTGAAACTAATATTAATGATTTAGTATTTACACCTAGCTGGTTAAAAATAATTACAGATAATATAAATAATGGAACTATATCAAGTAAACAAGCTAAAGAAATATTTATAAAATCTATTGAGGATAATAAAAGTCCAGAAAATTTTATAAGCAAAGAAAATACTCAAATATCAGATTCAAATGAATTAGAAAATATTATAAAAACAATTTTAGATAATAACCCAAAAATGATCGAAGATTATAAAAATGGTAAAACTAATTTGTTTCAATTCTTTGTAGGGCAAGTAATGAAGGAAACTAAAGGTAAAGCAAACCCAGTTTTAACTAGTGAAATTTTAAATAAATACTTGAATAAATAGAAAATAAGTTTACAATAGTACTAAGGAGGAATCTATGAAAAACAATTACAAAAAATATGATATTGAATATAATTGGCTAGGAAGAGAAGCAGAACTAAACATTCATTGGGAAGATTTTACAAGTAAGTTTAACAATTATGAAGAATTATACGCCTTCATACATAATAAATTTAACGAATACGCTCAAAAAGAAGAAGAAAGTTATACAAGATAGTTAAATATGAAAGATTACAAAATAGTAAATCCTAATTACAAAGGTAGTTATCAGGAAAAACTAGATAACTGGAAACTATTTATGGAACTATTTGATTCTAAAGAAGATTTTTTGAATTATATAATGGTAAAACTAAATAAAATTTTATATAACAAAGAAAATAATTTAAATCAATTAAATAAAAATATATTAAAAAATGATGATGTATTTTCTTATAGACTAAATGCATGGAATTCTTTTGAAGAGAAATTTATTGATCAAAGAGATTTAATAGATTTTATACATGCGCAAATAAATAAACTTATTTATGATGTTAAAAATAATTATACAAAAAAGTAGAATTTGATATTTTACTTTTTTTATTTATATGATATAATTTATAAAGAATAAGAAGGTGCATTTATATGTTTGGAAAAATACTTTATATAGGTGAAAGTGAAGCTCACATTGAAAATAAAATAGCTGCTGGAACTAATACCGATTTAATGAATCTACATGTAGTATTTGAGGCAGAAAATCAAAAAATACTTGGAGAAGTTGCTGAAATAAATAAAGATATTATTAAAGTAACACTTTTAGGAGAATTCCATGGAACAAAATATCTTAATGGTATTTTAAGAAAACCTCTTTTAAGTAGCGCGATTAGAATTATAAATGGGGCAGAACTACAAGAACTTGTAGGTACCTCTGATACTGAATCTATAATACTTGGTGATCATGCAATATATAAAGGTTTTAAAGTTTGTCCTAAATTAAATAGTTTATTTGCTAATCATTTAGCTATATTCGGTAATTCAGGTTCAGGTAAATCATATGGTGTATCTAGAATCATGCAAAATATTTTTAATAATACAAAAATAAATTCAATAGGAAGTAATGTTTTCATATTTGACTCATTCGGAGAATATAAAAATGCTTTCTCAGAAATTAATAAATACAATGAAAATTATCATTATAAATTTATAACATCAAATGTAAGTGAAGATGGAGATGTACCACTTGAAATACCTCTTAATTTAATGACTCTTGATGATTTTACATTACTACTTCAAGCAGATAGTCATGCTCAGTTACCAATAATTGAAAATACTATAAAGTTATCAAAAATATTCGCACTTAATAATGAACAAAGTAATAAATATAAAAATCATTTAATAGCTAAAGCTTTAATTAGTATATTGTTCAGTAATGAAACAGTTCAAACAAAAAAGAATGAAGTATTTAAAGTTATTGAAGTATGTCATACAAATGAAATGAATTTTGATGCTCAAATCCAAGGTATGGGATATACAAGAAGTTTCAGTGAATGTTTTGAAATAGATTCTCGTGGTCAATTTGGTGAATCTGTACTTATAACAGATTATATATTAAAACATATTAACGAAGAAATTGAATCTATTACTGTTCCAAGTGATACAACTTTTGATTTAAAAGAATTTCAAAGTGCACTTGAGTTTACCTTAATTAGTGAAGGTTTCTTACACAATGAAACACTATATGATATAGCAATAATTTTAAAAGTTAGGCTTAATACAATAATAAATAGTACACTTAATAAATTTTTTATTAAATCAGAGTATTCAATTACTGAATTTGTAAAATATTTAATCCAAAAAGATGGTAAAAAAGCCCAAGTTATTAATATCAACTTAGAAGAAATAGATGATCACATAGCCAAAGTAATAGTAAAAATATTTTCAAGATTATTATTCCAGTTCAGTAAATCTAATGATGATCGAGCAAGTATACCATTTCATTTATTCCTTGAAGAAGCACATAGATACGTACAAAATGATAATGATACATTTTTAATTGGATATAACATATTTGACCGTATAGCAAAAGAAGGAAGAAAGTATGGAATACTTCTTAATATTATTTCACAAAGACCTGTTGAAATGAGTGAAACAGTTATATCGCAAATATCTAATTTTTTAATATTTAAAATGACACACCCTAAAGATATTAAATATATTGAAGAAATGCTTCCTGGAGTATCTGGTGACATTATTGAAAAGCAAAAAACACTACAACCTGGTACATGTGTATCTTTTGGCTCAGCATTTAAAATACCGATGATTGTTAAATTAGAGTTACCTAATCCAGCACCATATTCTTCAAGTTGTGATGTTACTGCGACATGGAGTGCTGCAAAAGAAATAATATCTAAACCTGTAGTGAATAGTGCACCTCAACTAAATATTCAACCACAGGCACAGGAAATAGTGGCTAATCAACCAACTGCACAAACTTCTCAACCAGTAGCAGAACCAATTGCTCAGCCACAAGCTACACCAACTGGGCAAACTGGACAAAATAGATTTATAAATATAGGCGAATAACCTATGTTTTTTCTTGCGAATTTGACAAATATAGTAAATATGATATAATTATTGAGCGTAAAGGATATATAATGAATAAACGACATACAATATTTATAATTGAGTGCATTTCATGCATACTTTTAATGATAGTTACTACAATGTCAATTACTAGTTACTTCATAACAACGCAGAGAAAAGAAACAGAAATAAATTTTTATGACAAAAACTTTAGAGTAGTTACTAAACTAAATAAAAATGAATATACACCAAGTATAGAATCTACCTTAAATGTTCCTGAAGTTCTTACTAGTGACTTAGTGGATCAATTTATTGAATCTAATTCGGCTACTATAGATTTTTATAGTGAATCTTTTCAAATAGACTCAAACTATATTAAAGACCAAATAAAACTTCTTAATTATAATAAAGAAGAATTTGATGAAAATGATATATTTAATCATGAAACAGATTACTTATCATTTGATGAGGAATTATTTCACTATATTATTGATTTAACATATACGAGTTCAGAAATTTTCTCGAATAATTTAATATCAACATATGCTTCTAAGGAATATATGCTTGGATTAATAGACTATTTTGGTAAATTTTTTCCTCAAGTAGACACAACGATAGCAAAATCTATAGCGAATATCGAATCAGGCTATACTGCAAGAAGTATGCTTGATAAAAACAATATATTTGGTGGTTTAAGCAGTGGAATATTAATACCATATAAAACTATTGAATATGGAGTATATAGTTATTTAAAACTATTAAATGATGGATATTTTTCACTAGGTTTAACTACAGTTGAATCAATTGGATATAAATATAATCCAGTAATTGAAAACGGAATCAAAATGGCAAGTCCAAGTTGGGTAGAAAAAGTAAATAATAACTTACATTTATTTACCTCTTCAGATGCTCTTAATATAGAAGAATTACTTACATTAAAATAAATGTAAAGTACTAGAAATATAAATTTTAATATGATATAATTTAATTACCTAAAGGTAGTATTCTCAATAAACCGACTAAGTTAGATAATTGGGGAATTAATTATATAGTAGGTATTGAATGCTAGTCCATTAAGTGTGCTAGAATCCGAAGCTATATATGTATTCGGCCACCTCGCGCGAGCGGGTTTTATCTAGAGAGCTGCCCTTAGGTTTTTATATGGAGTTGATTTATATGTTCGAAAGAACAGAGCAGTTAATAGGAACTGATAATTTAAATAAAATAAAAAACACTAATGTTCTAATCATTGGTGTTGGTGGAGTAGGTGGCAGTGCTTTAGAAGCACTAGTCAGAAGTGGTATAGGTAATATAACGATAATAGATTACGATACTGTAGATATAAGTAACTTAAATAGACAAATTATAAGTAACCAAGATAATATTGGTCATTTTAAGGTAGAAGAAGCAAAGAAGAGATGTTTAATGATTAATTCTGAATTAAATATTAATGCAATAAATATGAAATTAGATAAAACAAATATTGATTTATTAGATAAATTTGATTATATTATAGATGCATGTGATAGTATTGAAGCAAAAGTAGAATTAATAAAGCATGCATTTAAAACAAATACTAAAATTATTACATCATGTGGTATGGGTAATAGATTAGATCCAAGTAAAGTATATATTACCAAATTAAGTAAAACAGAAAATGATCCACTTGCTAAAAAATTAAGAAACGAACTTAGGAGTGAAAAAATACCGCTTAATACTACAGTTGTAGCTAGTAAAGAAATTCCTATAAAAAGTAAAATAATAAATTCGATGATGATGGTACCTGCTACTGCAGGTTTACATATTGCACATTATATTATTGATACTATAATAAAAAGTAGCTAATGCTACTTTATTTTTTTATTAAAAATTTTACTAATTCATTAGGGTCTTTGCCGCTATTAACTATATTATCAATTAAATTAATTATAGGAACTTTTATTTGATGTTTCCTAAGCAATTTTCTAAAAGTAGTGATTGCAAAATATCCTTCAACTGTAGTATTATCTAAATATTCTTTAGTTTTTTTAGGGTCATTGTATTTTCCGATAGTAAAGCCAAATGAAAAATTTCTACTTTTAGTACTGGTGCAGGTAAGAATTAAATCTCCGATACCTGCAAAAGATAAAATAGTATTTTTATTTGCGCCTAAATATTTAAGTGAATTTTTTATATCATGCATTGCTTCATTAATTAAAAATGCAGTAGTAGAGTTAGAATAACCAAGACCATTAATAATCCCTGCGGCTATAGCTATTATATTTTTTACTGAACCACAAACTTGAACCCCAATAAGATCTGTATTATCTCTAAGTTTAAGTCTATCACTTGATAATGTCTTTTTAACTATTTCAGTAGTTATCTTAGATTTAGATGCTAGTGCTAAAGCAACAGGCTCATCGGTAACTATATCTATTGCGAAAGTAGGTCCAGATAATACAGATATAGTTTTAGTTTTAAGTGCTTTACTTGCTATATTAGATAAAAACTCTTTAGAAGTATCATCTATACCCTTAGTCGCAATACATATAGGGGTATTTTTTTTATAATATTCTTTCATATCAGTAACCAAACTAGTAAAGAATCTTGAAGCAGTACCAATTATAATTAAATCAGAATCTTTCATTGCATCTTTTAAACTAGTAGTTATTTTAACAGTTTCTTTTAATTCAAAATCAAGCACTGAAGCAACTTTATTTGTTGTATTAAATTCATTTACATGATTAATATCATGTGTCCACATTGTAATATCATTATTATTTTTAGATAGGGCATAAGTAAGCGCTAAACTATAAGCACCAGTACCAAGCATTGCTATTTTCATTTCTTTTCTCCTTTTCTTTCTTTATCAACTTTTTCTAAATTTATTTCTACTAATGTATTTTTAGGAATATAATATTTTCGCCCAATTAATTTTTCTGGTAAATAATTTTGTTTTACCCAAGCACTTGGGTAATCATGAGGATATAGATATGTCTTAGTATTTATTCGAATATTTTCGGGAATAGGACCAGTTAAACCATGTTTAACATCATTAATTGCACTATTTATTGCTAGATATGCTGAATTACTTTTAGGACTCTTTGCCATCTCAACAACTATTTCTCCAAGTATAATTCTTGCCTCAGGCATACCAACAAGTTCAGATAACTCTATAGCAGCATGAATTCTAGTTCCTATATTAGGATTAGCTAGACCAATATCTTCATAACCAATTACAGCAAGTCTACGGTATATTGAATCTAAATCTTCTAGTTCTAATAATCTAGCCAAATAATGAACAGCAGCATCTACATCACTACCACGAATAGATTTTTGAAGAGCAGACAATAAATCATAATGATCAGATTCATCTTTATCTCCAGCAAGCGCTGGTTTATTATTAATACTTTTGATTATATCCATAGTAACTATTTTATCATTAGTACTAAAATAAGATATCTCTAATAAATTTATCGCAAACCTTAGATCTCCATTAGCTATATTAGCAATATACTTTAAGGAGTCTTTTTCTATTTTTATGTCAGGTAAATATTCACATGCCTTATTAAGTCCATCAACAATATCCTCAGTAACAAGTTCTTTAAGTTCGAATATATGGCATCTACTTCTTATAGCAGGATTAATTTTAAAGTAAGGATTGCTAGTAGTTAAACCAATAAGAATAATTAATCCGTTTTCAATATAGGGAAGCAAAATATCTTGTTTATCCTTATTCATACGATGTATTTCATCTATAATAAGTATTAATTCGCCACTCATTTTCGCTTCGTTAATAGCGTAAACAAAGTCATCTTTATTATTAATTGTAGCGTTTAAAAACTTACATGGCTTATCTAGTTCACCAACAATAGCGTTTGCTATACTTGTTTTACCAATACCAGGTTTACCAAAAAAAATCATCGAAAATAATTTTTTATTATTTACTAGGTTGGTAATAATTTTACCAGGTCCGACTAAATGTTTTTGTCCGATGACATCTTTTAATGTTTTAGGTCTAAGTTTATCTGCAAGTATTTCCATAAGTACCTCTAAATTAATTATAACATAGTTGCAAGCCTACATAAAGTAGTTTATAATTGTTTTAGAAGGGTAGTTTACAATGGAATTAGATATAAATATAGAAAAGTATTTAGATTATTTAAAATACGAAAAAAAGCTTAGCAATAACACATATGAATCATACAAAGATAACTTAAAAATGTTTCAAAATTTTTTTGATAAAAAAAATATATTACAACTCGGCAAAGAAGATTTAAAATATTATCTGTATTCCCTTGAACTTTCAAGTAAAACGAAAGCTCATTATCTAACAGTGATAAATTCTTTATACTTATTTTTGATAGGGGAAGGAATTACAAAAGATAATCCATGCGAAGGTATTAAAATGCCTAAATTAGAAAAAAAATTACCAAATTATTTATCAGTAGACGAAATAGATAAATTATTAAATATAAAATTAGAAAAAAATACAGACTACAGAAATAAAGCTATGTTAGAAGTTTTATATGGAACTGGTATGAGAATAAGCGAATTATGTAATTTAAAGCTCTCTCAAATAGATTTTAATGAATGTATTGTAAGAATAATGGGAAAAGGAAAGAAAGAACGTATAACACCTTTAAACAGTATAGCAATTAAACATTTAAAAGAATACATTGATTACTACAGAAATAGTTTACTTAAGCGCAAAAATAGTGAGTATGTTTTTATAAGCCATATAGGAACAACTATTTCAAGACAAGCATTCTTTAAATTAATAAAATCACTCGCAAAAAATGCAGGTATAAATAGAGATATATCTCCACATACATTAAGACATTCATTTGCTACACACCTATTAAATAATGGAGCTGATTTGAGAGTTATACAAGAAATATTAGGGCATGAAAATTTAGTTACAACAGAAATATATGCTCATCTTCAAAACAAAAAAATAGAGGATGATTACAAAAATCATCCTCATGCACAGATCTAACAGTTTTTAGAATTGTTTCTTGAATTATTCTTACAACTATTATTATTTCTTGAATTATTTTTGCAGTTATTACTATTTTTCATAGTATTACTATTATTTGATTTATTCATAATATTGCCTCCTGATTATAGTATGGTTTCACTTATATATATAATTCAATATATATACTTTTTCTATTGGTAAAAAAAGGTAAGTATACATATTTTTAAATAGGTGATAAAAATGATAATAGCATTTTTAATAAGTTTATTTGCAGGTCTTTCGACCGCGCTAGGAGCATTGATAATATTATTTAATTTTAAAGAAAAGAATATAAATAAAATTATTGTTTTTTCATTAGGATTAAGTATTTCAATAATGATAGGTATAAGTATTACTGAGTTAATACCAGAAGCATTTTTTAATACATTAAAACATTATGGAATTACAAAAGGTCAATATATAACCTTCTTTGTTTTTGTTATTGGATATTTTTTAATAGTAATAATCGATAAAACAATTAAAAACACAAATGATTTATATAAATTAGGTATTTTAAGTATGATAGCTTTAATTGTTCATAATTTGCCTGAAGGGGTAGCTACATTTATGGCCTCATATAAGGATGTTAATTTAGGGATGAAACTAGGTATATCAATAATGCTTCACAATATTCCTGAAGGTCTCATGATAGCGGTGCCTATATATTATTCAACTAAATCTAAATTAAAAGGTATTAAATATGCACTTTTATCTGGTCTGACTGAACCAGTAGGTGCGCTAATAACATACTTTTTCTTAAAAGACTACATAAAAGCAAGCGTACTAGATATAATACTTTTATTTGTTGGAGCAATAATGATAACACTTTCAATTAGAGAATTATTACCTAAAGCTACTAACTATGATATTAAACCAGCATTTAATATAGGAATGATTATTGGAGTAATTATAATAATTATAAATTTTTTAAATATACTTTAAAATTCACTTGTCATTATTTGTCAAAATATGTTATATTTATAATAGAAAGGAGAATAGGTTAATGACAAGAATTAAAGATTATATTGATACACAAAATTTTACAAAAGAAGAAATGGTAAACTTAATTAATTTAGGTTTATTAATTAAAAGAAATTTAAAAGCTGGATTTCCACTTAATGTTTTATATCATAAAACTTTAGGTATGATATTCCAACAATCTTCAACTAGAACTAGAGTGTCTTTTGAAACTGCAATGACACAATTAGGTGGACATGCACAATATCTTGCTCCTGGACAAATTCAACTTGGTGGACATGAGTCTATAGGTGATACTGCTAAAGTTTTATCTAGATTAGTTGATATTTTAATGGCTAGAGTTGAAAGACATAATGCAGTAGTTGAATTAGCTGAAGGATCAAGTATTTCAGTTATTAATGGTATGAGTGATTACAATCATCCAACTCAAGAATTAGGTGATGTAACTACTATGGCAGAACATATGCCAGCAGGTAAAAGTTTTGAAAATTTAAAAGTAGTTTTTGTGGGTGATGCAACTCAAGTATGTGCATCATTAATGATGATAGTTACTAAACTTGGTGGAACATTCGTACAATTTGGACCGAAAGGTTTCCAATTAAAAGAAAATCATATCAAGATAGCTGAAGAAAATTGTAAAGTATCAGGTGGTAAATTCTTAATCACTGAAGATGAAGATGAAGCAATGAAAGACGCTGACTTTATCTATACTGATGTTTGGTATGGATTATATGAAGCAGAATTATCTGAAGAAGAAAGAATGAAAGTTTTTCATCCAAAATATCAAGTTAAAATGGATATGATTAAAAAAGCTGCACCACACGTTAAATTTATGCACTGTTTACCAGCAACAAGAAATGAAGAAGTTACTGATGAAGTATTAGATTCAGAACTTTCTATAGTTATAGATCAAGCTGAAAATAGACTTACATCTATAAGAGCATTGCTTGTTTATTTTATGGACAAAACAGAAGAAACAATTAATATATGTAGAAGTAATTTAGGAGAGTAAAAGTTTTATGAATACAAAAAAGAAGTTTAAGCTTTTTGATGCAATTCTTGCAGCAGTATGTATTACATTAGTTGCAGAAGCGGTTGCACCAACAGCTGCTATCGGAAATTCACAATATTTCTGGTGGATATTTTTAATAATAGCTTTTTGCTTACCTTATGGACTTATTACTGCTGAACTTGGATCAACATATCCAAGTGAAGGCGGTATGTATACATGGGTAAAAAAAGCATTTGGTCCCAAATGGGCGTCAAGAGTTGCTTGGAATTATTGGATTAATTTCCCATTATGGATAGCATCACTTGCTGTTGCAATGACTGATGTAATTGCAGGAGTATTTGAAATAGAGTTATCTATTTTCTGGCTACTAGCACTACAACTTGGTTATACTTGGATAGTATCACTATTAGGTACACTAAGAATAGGTGAAAGCAAAGCTCTAGTTAATATTGGAGCATTATTTAAAATTTTATTTATGGTAGGACTAGGAGCTTTAGGTATATATGTATATGTATCTACTGGAAATAGTGCTAATCCAATAAATGGAGTTACTGATTTATTACCAACAACTGATTTATTTAGTTTATCATTTATTTCAGTAATTATATTTAATTTCTTAGGTTTAGAAGTAGTAGCAACATTTGCTGAAGATATGGAAAAACCAAAAAGAGATATTCCTAAAGCAGTAATAATAGGAGCGCTTTTAACAGCAGTATTCTATTTATTACCTGCAACAGGTATAAATATTGCAATGGATTTAACTACTGCAGAGTCTGCAGGTATAACAGATGCATTTGCATCATTACTAGTTACTTTAGGATTTAGTACTGAAGTTACAAGAGTAGTTGTTATAGTAGTTGGTTTAATGTTTATTTACACTTTAGTAGCAAATATTGTATCATGGTCATTTGGTGTTAATTCAGTTGCTAAATTTAGTGCTGATGATGGTGGTTTACCGAAAGTGTTTAGTAAAACAAATAAAAATGGTATACCTTTTATGGCATCAATAATGAATGGTATAGTTGCAACTTTAATTATTATTGTTGGAGTTATTTTAGGAATAGTAAGTGAAGATGCTAGTAATTTATTCTGGACATTCTTCTCACTTAGTTTAGTAACGTTGTTACTTGGATATATACCATTATTTATAGCATTTAAAAAACTAAGAAAAAGCGATAAAACAGAAAGAGCTTACAAAATACCAGGAGGAAATTTCGTAATTAATTTAGTTACTTACGTTCCATTTATAATCTTAATAGTTAGTGTTATATTTACATTATTTATAGATTTCACGTATGAATCATTTATGTATAATTTACCACTTATTATTGGTGTAGGCGTATCGCTTATTATTCAAGAAATACTTGTAAAAGATATAAAAACGGAGAAAAAATAATTATATGAAAAGATTAAATACAATACCTAAGGCAGATGGATTCAGAATGCCTGGAGAATTTGAAGAACATAAAGGTACTTACATGATTTGGCCAGAAAGACCAGATAATTGGAGATACGGTGGTAAGCCTGCTCAAGAAGTGTTTGTTAATGTAGCAAATACAATTGCAAAATATGAACCAATGACGATGTTAGTATCAGCAAATCAATACAGCAATGCTAGACATTTATTAGATGAAAAAGTAAAAGTTGTAGAAATGAGCACAAATGATTCTTGGCTTAGAGATTCTGGGGCCACATTTGTTAAAAATGATAAAGGTGACCTAAGAGCAGTTGACTGGACATTTAACGCTTGGGGAGGATTAGTTGATGGACTATATTTTCCATGGGATCAAGATGATTTGGTGGCAAGCAAAATGTCTGAACTTGAAGAAACTGATAGATATCGTTTAGATGATTTTATTTTAGAAGGTGGATCAATTCATACTGACGGAGAAGGAACATTACTAGTAACTGAAGAATGTTTATTATCTGAAGGTAGAAATTCACATATGACTAAAGAAGAAATTGAAAAAACATTATGTGACTATTTAAATGTTGAGAAAGTATTATGGGTAAAAGAAGGTATTCACAATGATGAAACTAATGGCCACATAGATAATATGTGTAATTATGTTAGACCAGGAGTTGTAGCATTAGCTTGGACTGATGACCAAAATGATCCACAATATAAAAGAAGTACAGAAGCATATGAATATTTATCTAATGAAACAGACGCTAAAGGTAGAAAACTAGAAATACATAAAATTTATACACCTACACCAATTCTTATATCTAAAGATGAAAGTTTAGGAGTAGATGCAGTAGATGGTACTCTTCCAAGAAATGAAGGAGATAGACTAGCTGCTTCTTACGTAAATTATTATGTAGGTAATGGTTTTGTAGCGCTTCCAGTTTTTAATGATTCAAATGATTTAAAAGCTATTGAAAAATTACAAGAACTTTATCCTAATAGAGTTATTGAACCTATTTATGCAAGAGAAATATTATTAGGTGGCGGTAATATACATTGTATTACTCAACAAGTACCTAAAGCATAATTTAAAAAAAGACTATTATTTAGTCTTTTTTTTTGATACAATGAAATCATAGGAGTAGGATATGAAAAAGAAAAAATTTAAATTATTTGATGCAGTGTTAGCTGCAGTATGTATTACACTAGTTGCCGAATCTGTTACACCAACAGCAGCTATCGGTAATGCACAATATTTCTGGTATGCATTTATAATTCTATTATTTGTAATACCATACTGTCTAATGAATGCAGAATTAGGTTCGACATTTCCAAGTGAAGCAGGAATGTACGAGTGGACAAAAAAAGCTCTAGGTAAAAAATGGGCAACAAGAGTGGCTTGGAATTATTGGGTTAATTTCCCTTTATGGATAGCATCACTTGCAGTTGCTGTCACAGATATTATAGCGGGTATTTTCAATATTGAATTATCATTAATTTGGTTAATTATATTGCAGCTAGGATATATCTGGATTGTTAGTTTACTAGGTTGTAATCGTATTGGAGAAAATAAAATTATTGTAAACCTAGGAACATTTTTTAAAATAGCATTTATGGTTGGTTTAGGCGTGCTAGGTATATATGTATATGCAACAACAGGACAAAGCGCTAATCCAATTAATAGCGTGAATGATTTACTACCAACTATGGATTTAATTAGTTTATCATTTATTTCTGTAGTTATATTTAACTTTTTAGGCGTAGAAGTTGTAACAACATTTTCTAAAGACATGGAAAATCCAAAAAAAGGGATTCCTAAAGCAATAATAATCGGTGTTTTACTAACTGCATTTTTCTATTTATTACCAGCTACTGGTATAAATGTAGCAATGACTACAGCTACAGCTGAATCAGCAGGTATTACAGAAAGTTTTGGTATACTATTAACTTCACTTGGAGTTGGCGCTGATATTACTAGAATAATTGTTATACTAGTAGGATTAATGTTTATATACACTTTAGTTGCGAATATAACTTCATGGTCATTTGGTGTTAATTCAGTTGCAAAATATAGTGCTTTAGATGGTGGATTACCTAAAATATTTTCTAAAAGTAATAAAAAAGGCGTGCCTTATATGGGTTCTATCATTAATGGAATTGTTGCCTCAACAGTTGTTTTATTAGGAATAGTATTAAGTATAATTTCTGATAGTGCAAGTAACTTATTTTGGACATTTTTCTCACTATCATTAATTACACACTTATTTTCACATATGCCAGTATTTATATCATTTTTAAAACTTAGAAAAAGTGATAATACTCAAAGAGAATACAAAGTTCCTGGTAATAAATTTATAGTGGCTTTATTTGGAATCATTCCATTTATTATATTAGTTGCCAGTGCAATATTTACATTATTTATTGATTTCAAACCAGAAACTATAATAAGCAATATGCCTTTAATAATAGGAATAATAATATCTCTAATTATTCAAGAAATAATTGTATTAAAATTAAAAAAGAAAGTGTAAAATTTTCTTTTTTCTTTTGAAAAAAAATATATATTTGTTATAATATAAATATAAGATAGGAGAAAAAATATGAAAATAGTTATAGCGTTGGGTGGTAATGCCTTAGGTAATGACCCAAAAGAACAACAATTATTAATAAAAAAAGCAATGAAGAACGTTGTACCATTAATTAAAGATGGTCACAAAGTTATTATAGGACATGGAAATGGACCTCAAGTAGGTGTAATTAATTTAGCATTTGAAGATTCATACGCTAATAAAGATATTCCTTACATGGCTTTTCCAGAGTGTACAGCAATGAGTCAGGGATATATTGGTTATCATATACAAAAAGGTATTAGAGATCTTCTAGAAGAAGAAAATATATTTAAAAAAGTAGCAACAATCGTAACTCAAGTTGTAGTTGATAGAAATGATGCAGCTTTCAAAAATTTAAGCAAACCAGTTGGTCCTTTTTATTCAAAAGCAATGGCTGAAAAGTTAGCTGAAACTAGTGGTGAAAAATATATTGAAGATGCTGGACGAGGATATCGTAAAGTTGTAGCAAGTCCAAAACCAATTGAAATAGTAGAAATCGAAACAATTAAAGATTTGATGAAAACTGATCATATAGTAGTTGCTGGCGGAGGTGGAGGAGTACCTATTTTTAAGCAAAATGAAAATAAAGGCGCCAATGCCGTAGTTGATAAAGATAAAGTGGCAGCTCTAATGGCAAAAGAATTAAATGCAGATATATTAATTATATTAACTAATATCAAACAAGCTCAAATAAATTATGGAACTCCTGAGGCTAAAAATTTAGGTATAATTTCAGTGGATGAAGCTCATAAATATATTGATGAAGGACATTTTGCAAAAGGTAGTATGCTTCCAAAAATAGAAGCAGCACTTAATTTTACTGAAGAAACTGGAAATAAATCAATTATTACATCTCTTGATAATTTAACAAATGCATTAAATGGATGTGACGCAACAATAATTAAATAAAAATGAAAACGTAATGTTTTCTTTTTTCATGAAATAAGATATAATTAATTTAGGTGAATCATAATGAATAATAAATTAAATAATTTAGACAAAACAATTAATCAAGTAATTTTAGTGGAATATATTAGTGATATTAATGCAAAATTAAGCCTTTGTGAACGTTTTAATGACTCTTGGAGTATAATATCACAAATATCCGCTTTTGTCGGAAAAGAAGGCGTTACAAATGAAAAGAGGGAAGGGGATAGTAAAACCCCTCTTGGACTATACAAATTAAGTAGGGGATTTGGTATAAAAGATAATCCAGGAACTAATCTAGATTATATAAAACTAATTGGAAACGAATATTGGATTGATGATATAAATTCAAATCAATATAATCAACTAATAGCTGGTAATCCCAATAATTTAAATGCTGAACACTTAATTAAAGAAGAACCACAATACAACTATAGTATTGTAATTGAATATAATACAACTAATATTATTAAAGGAATTGGTTCAGCAATATTTTTACACGTATCAAACAAAGGTGGAACTGCAGGATGTGTAGCAGTTGAAGAAAACTATATGATAGATATATTAAAGTGGGTGGATATTAATAAAAACCCTCATATCTATATTATATAGTTTTTTATTTTTTAATTAAAGTTAACATAATATATATTATACGGAATTGAATATATTTCAATATAACACAATATTATTATTAATTTATATTACTATATATCACTTATATAATAATATAACTATATTTATATATAAATTATATTTCCACACTACATATATATTTTAAGTATAACTATTCTATTTATATATATCTTTAATTATATGTATAAGCAACTTTATATTTTTATATAAATAAAGCCCCCTATCATAAATTAAAGTGATAGGGGGAGTATTATTCATTTAAATTCTTTATTTTAATAGTATTTCTAGGATGACGCATTTTAACTAATGCAGACTTTTCCTTATTTAATATTGAAGTCGTAGACAGGTTAAATAACTCAGCTATTTCAAATATTATTTGCTGTTCTTCATAAGTAAGTGTTTTCAAAACATTTTGTAATATCTCATATTTCATATTATTTATTACTTCTTCCATTAATGAATTTTCATCACTTCCAATAATACCATCGATGGTAAGTTCACTTCCATCTCTACCCTGCCCTATAGGTGATGAAAAACTCAAAATACTTGAATGTTTATTATTTCTTCTTCATTCCATTCATTAGATTTGGGTAATTTAAGGTTATTTTCAGACGCAAATAAAGCAATGGAATGCCAAGTTGAATTAAATCTTTTTTTCATACTATGTATACTTTCTTTATCCCAATTATTTATCATATATTCTTGTTCTTCTGATGTAAAAATATTCTTCTTTGCCATATTAAACCTTCTTAAATAAATTATAACATAAAAAAAGAAGCATGTAACTTCTTTATTTACTATCAGTATCATTTTCCATGATAACTTTTCTTGATTCAATTTCAGCTATTTTTTCAAGCACTTCAGCAGAATTTTCACCAGTCATCTCAGAATACCCAAGTTCTTTTAAAGCTTGCTCTTTTACTGCGAATAATTGCTGAGTTCTTGTAAGTTTATCTTCGGTTTTTTGTTCTATTTCTTGAACAAATCTTTTTCTTATTTCAGCTATCTTACGTTTGCTTGCTCCACCATTAGTATAAAGTGTTAAAGCAGAATATAATATACCCTCAAATATAAATTGTTTTTCTTCATTAAAAGCAAACTCATCTGGAGTAATAAAACCATTTGTCTTTGCCATATATGCAAATATATATCTAACTTCAGGAACATTTTCAATAGTTTGTAATAGATAATGTAAGTATTTAATAGCTTTGATGTTTTTGTCGTTCTTATCATTCATAAGAATTTCTTTAATGACATATGTAATATCTATTAATGTATTTTTACCTTCCTTAGTAAGACCTGATACATCAAAATAGTTTTCAATATCACTGGCATTTTTAATTGCAGTATTAAGTCTACTTTCTACTCCCATTAAATACTCAGTATCAACTACTATTTTCTTTAATACCTCATCAGTAAGATCTTTTACATCTAAAAGCTGTAGCAAAAGAACTTTCTTTTCTTTAGGCCAATCATTTAAACTTTCTAGAGTTAAATAATTATAAACCATTTGTCTAGAAACCCCTAGATACTTAGCAAGTTTAACTTTTGATATTCCTAACTCATGTAACACATTATTTAAATATTCCATCTTCTTCACTACTCTTTCTTTTCTTTACAATCTTATTATACAAAACTTTACTTTTTATTGTCAACTATTTATATACCATAATTCTTTATTTTCTTTATATATTTTAGAAATAAAACCACAACCCAAACATTCATCATCATTATATAGTACACATGCTTGACCTGGAGTAACACTTTTAGCGCTTACATAATTAACTTTAATTTGATTATTTTCTAAATATTCTAATGTAACTGGTATATCTTCACTACGATATCTAAACTTAGCAGTACACTTAGTAGGTCTTTCTTCACTTATAAAATTAATATCATTTATAATGCATGCATCTGATATCAAATAATCGCTCTCACCAAAAGCTACATATAACTCGTTTTTAGATACATTTTTACCACAAACATAATGTCTTTCATCATGACCAGATAAACCAACATTTCTTCTTTGCCCTATAGTATAATTCATAAGTCCTGAATGTTTTCCAATAATTTCTTTATTTTCAACATTAATTATATTACCAGGATTAGGCTTTAAATAATTACTGATAAATTTTTGATAATTACGTTCCCCTATAAAACAAATTCCAGTAGAGTCTTTTTTATCAAAAACTGGTAACTTATAATCTTCAGCTATTTTTCTTATTTCATCCTTAGTATACTCACCTACTGGGAATAATACATTTTTAAACTTACCAGGTTTTACATCAGCTAAAAAGTAGGTTTGATCTTTATTAGTATCTTTTGCTCTATATAGTTTACCATCTTTAGTTTTAGCGTAGTGACCAGTTGCTACAAAATCAGCACCTAATTTCTCTGCTTCTTTTATAAATAAATCAAATTTAATATATTTATTACATAGTAAATCAGGATTTGGAGTAAAACCTTTTTTAAGTTCCTCTAAAAAGTAGGTAAAAACATAATCCCAATATTCTTTAACAAAATCCACTCTATGAAGTGGTATGTTTAGCTCCTCACAAACTTTTAATGCATCATTATAATCTTGTTCCTGAGGACATATAAAATCACTAGTATCTGCGTTAATTTCATTATTAACTAAACTATCCCAATTACGCATAAAAAGACCAATTACCTCGTAACCCGCCTCTTTTAGTAGAGTTGCTGCTACTGCAGAATCAACTCCTCCACTCATTCCTACTACAACTTTTTTCATATACATCACATAATGTATTATACCACAAAAAAAGTTAAATTTAAATCTAACTTCTTTTTATACCTTTAATAAACGAATAATCAACTTCGTCATGATTAAATGATCTTTTTAATATTCTTTGTTGATGACCTAACTTATGTAAATCTCTATGTGCAATCAAACGCATATTTATGTTATCTAAAAATTCATTGTCATATTGCATTAAAGATAATGAACCCAAAATTAATTCTAATTTAGAACAATTCTCAAAATCTTTTTGTCCAAAGGCATCCAGTTTTTTTATAGCTTTTTCTCCAATTAAAGATGATTCATTGCCAACTATATCCATTACACTATTAACATAAGAATCTTCAAGCAAAGAAAATTTATCAAATTTTAATCTTTCTTTAATTTTTTCATATACTATTTCAAGTATTTCTGATTCAGTTGATGAATAAGTTGTCTTGCATAATCTATTTTTTATATTACATAATTCTTTATTTAATATTTTTTTTATAATTCCGTATTGATTATCTTCATTACAAAGCAAAATTTCACTAAATAATAAATTACCATGTACACTATAAGGACAATCTTTTACATATTTAAAATATAATTCCATAAATAACTGGGAATTAGGATTATATCCTATAAGATAATTATTAATATTATCTCCTCTTAAGTTGATAGCATTCACTTCATATTCCATGAATGCTTCATAAGTACAACCATTATTGTAAAATCTTCTTTTTATTTCATTATAAGCTAAATTTTTTGATCTATCATCATAATTATCAGTAAGTATCATAAAAGACAATCCAGATAACGATAGTTTTTTAATATTATCCATATACCCTCCTAAATAAATTATACTTCATTTTTTATGTTAAATCAACCTGCAATAATGTTAAAAATAATATTACTAAAAAAAGAATTAAATAATAGCAACAATAGATTTATTAGTATAAATATTATGAAAATAATAATAATTTTTTTTATATTTTTTAAAAATAAATTAATATTTATATCTTTTTTAATTATTAATTTGCCCAAAATTTGTTTGAAATTCTTTGAAAGTAAAATTGTAAATAAATATATGAAAAGAATAAGCACAGCTTTATAAATTAAATAAAATAAAATACCCACAAATAACCCTTTAAAAGAATAATTACTTACAAAAATAGTTATTATAAAACCTGTTATAAACCACTCATAACATATATAAAATAGAAACATAATAATTCCTATGCCAAAAAAAGAAAAAAGTATAGATAAACTAATTATACCTATACTTATTAAAACACTTTCTAAATTGACTAAATTAATATTTTCTATAAAGTTTTTATCTACCAGGGAAATATCTATATTAAGTCTGGCATAAATAACCCCACAAATTACAGATATTATAAATAAACTTAAAAAGAATACAATGTAACTACGTTTAAATAAAGTATTCATATTATCACCATTAAAGTATATTGTCATTTTAATATAAATATGATAAAATTGTTTTGAAAGTTGAGGAAAAATATGAATAAAAAAGTTAAAAAAATAGTTACTTGGACAATGCTTATACTTATGGTTGGAAGTGTTGTTGCTAGCTTACTTATTTATGCTATTATATAATTAACTAGATCAATAAACTTATCATAGTTTAAAAACACTAATATAAGAGCTCCTGCCAGAAATGGTCCATAAGGGA
>CAYJBC010000008.1:0-29599 GCA_964368535.1 uncultured Muribaculaceae bacterium | reverse complement strand
GCACTTCCAAGTGATTCACTTGAATAAAGTGTCGCACTAGACATGCTCGATCCAATTAAAGAACCACCGCCCTCGATAAAATTACTTTGTGTTGCATATAAAGATATTGGATCTCCTGGTCTAAACTCCAATCTCTCAGGAGTTTCTGAACCTACTTGTGCACTTGATACAGCTCTATCACCAATATCTATTGCAAAAAACGCAAAAGATACACCTATTGTTATTACACTAAGCGCTAATACTATAAGAAGTATTATATTTTTTTTAGTTTTTTGGAATTTGAAATTTATCATATTCTCACCTAGTATAATAATACAATAAAATTATAATTATTACAAGAATTTATATCATTTCATTTTAAAATATACAAAAATAATATATAATAATATATGAAAGGATAATTATGCAAAATCAAAAACTAAAAAAACTATACAATGACTTATCAAATTTTTGTACTGATTATAAAGAAATATTTTACGAAGAGACTACTAGTAAAGTTTACAGTTATATTAACAATGAAATTGATGATATAACTGCTGATATTACCACTGGAATTGGAATAACTGCGATTAAAAATGATTTCAAGTATTACATTAGTACTAACAATTTTGAAGAAGCGAATAATTTTATAAATGACTTAAAATATAGTTTTGAATTAACAAACGGGGAAAAAAATATAATAAAAGAAAAAAATTATTTAACTAAATATAATCATAACAAAAAAAATGTAGATGAAATAAAAGAGTTATTAGATAAAATCAATAAATGGGCTCGAAAATTTGACGAAAGAATTAATCAAGTAAAAATAAGATTACTTGAGAATAATCAATTAGTTAAAATAATAAATGACAATAATTTAACTAGTGAGCAAAGAGTACTAACGCGCATCGCAATAATTGTAATGGCCAAAGAAAATGATGTAGTTACTAATGCTAGTTACGCTCCAGGATTTTCTGGTGATTATAAACAAATTGATTCATTAAATTTGAAAAAAGAAGTTGAAAACATTTGCAAAGAAGCCATAGACAAATTAAATACATCACAGTTTGATGGAGGTTTAATGCCTGCGGTAATTGGACCTGGATTTGGCGCGGTAATATTTCACGAAGCATGTGGACACGCGATGGAAAGTTATTCAATAACTGAAAAAACTTCAATATTTACTGATAAACTTAACACAAAAATAGCTAGTGACAAAGTCACTATCATCGATGATGGAACAATAAGCAATTTGTATGGAAGCAGCATTATAGATGACCAAGGTGAATTAACCAAGAAAAACTTATTAATAGACAAAGGCATTTTAGTAAATTATCTAACTGATAAAATAGATGCTAAAAAGTTAAATAGTAAAACTACTGGATCCGCTAGAAGAGAAAGTTATAAATATCCAGCTATTTCAAGAATGAATAATACATATTTAGTTCCAGGACAAGATTCAATTGATGAAATGATTAAATCAATAGAATATGGAATATATGCCAAAAATTTAGGTGGCGGAAGCGTATCTCCTAATACAGGTGAATTTAATTTTATAGTGAATTTCGGATATATTATTAAAAATGGAAAAATAGATAAACCAATTAAAAACGTTTCGCTTATAGGCAACGCAAATGAAATACTTCAAAGTGTAGAAATGGTAAGTGACAATTTAGAATTTGGTACAGGTATGTGCGGATCTCTTAGTGGAAGTGTTCCAGTAACTATTGG
The DNA here is from genome assembly GCA_964368535.1 of uncultured Muribaculaceae bacterium. Lineage (GTDB taxonomy): Bacteria > Bacillota_I > Bacilli_A > RF39 > UBA660 > CAKOSP01. The sequence goes on along the minus strand of CAYJBC010000008.1, from coordinate 27,889 downwards.
ACAACCCACTATTAAAGTATCAAGTATACTTGTTGGGGGTAATTAAAAATGAATATAGATTATTTAGTAAATCAAAATGTTGAAATATTTACTAGAAATAATAAAACTACATCAATTAATATATTCAACGATAGTTTGAGAAGTATTGATATAGCGTATATAAAAAAACATTTATTAAAAAGCAAAATAAATAACAAATATGTTAGCTTAAGCACTGAAAGTTTAGACAATCCTAAAAAATTATTAAAACTGCTAAAAAATAACGCGTCACTAGTTGATAATATGGATGAATCAAGTTTTGCTTCAGAGGAAGTTACAACTAACAAAAAGTTAATTTTAGAAAAAAATAAAGAAATAACTAAGCAGCTACTTCCATTATATAAAAAATATAAAAAAGAATATAAAAATTTATATACCTTTAATATTTATTACACTGAAAATTACAATGAACTATCAATTATAAATAAAGTGTTATCATCCAATGACATAACATTAAATTACAATATATATATAGAATTAATATTAAAAAAAGAAGATATTACACATGATGGATTCATAAATATTTTAAGTACCAACTTTAATATAGAGGATATTAATAATAAAATAAAAGATGAGTTAGAAATAATTGAATCTAAATTTAATTCAGAAGAATGTTTAACAGGAGTATATGACGCTATTTTAACTAACACTGTTGTTAATAAAATATTAAATCAATTTATTGGAATGTTCAGTGCTAAAAACATAAATGACAAAACATCAATTTTAGAAAACCAATTTAACAAAACAATATTCTGTAAAAATATCAACATCTTTGAAGATCCTAATAATGATCTTTACCCGGGTAAAAGATTGTTTGATACTGAAGGAACCAAAACATATTATAAAGATATTATAAAAAATGGTAAGTTTATACAAAAACTGTATGATAATCAAACAGCTTTAAAAGACAATACAATATCAACTGGAAATAGTTATGGAACAAGAAATCTAATATTAAAACCTGGTAAAGACAAACTTAAAATTAATCAAGGGTTTATAATAACTAATGTTGAGGGAATGCATGCTGGAATAAATAATTTGTCTGGTGAAATATCTCTTCAAGCACAGGGATATTACATAAATAAAAATAAAAAGATTTTTATAAAATCATTTATTATTTCAAGCAATATTATAAAACTATTATCTTCTGTTAAAAAGATAGGTAATGATATCGACTTCTATAACGAGTCCATTGCTTGTCCTTCATTACTCATTGAAAATATAAATATTTCAGGATCAAAAAAGGAATAAAATTAATTATTCCTTTTTTCTTTTAACTCAGTTTCTAAAAATAATCTAGATATTGTTAATTTATAAAGTGTATTATTATCTATTATAATAAAATAACTTTTTTCATTAGGTATAACCTCATAGTAAATAATAGGACTACCAGATGAATCATGTGCATCTACTAATTCCTCAATAGACATAACTCTTATTTTATTTTCAAAAGATGATTCATCAAGATCAGGTTGTTTACTAGTAACAATTAATCTGTCATACTCTCTTAAATATTTTTTAATAGTAGATTGATACACATCTTTATTATATATTATTCTAGTTATATCAAGAATCATATATAATAAAAATAATCCTGCAGCTACAGCAAATGCTATACCAGCATATAATCTATTGTTATAATTCTCTTCTTCATAATCTGTAAGATATTGAGAATTATCTATTTTACTAGATTCTAAAGCTACATCAATTACTTGTTCCGATAAAGGCATTTCTAATTTCAATGAATTAGCACTTTCAAGAGGACTAACTACATCACTGTGTTTAGCATCAGTATAAATATTTAAGCTAAGCACCAAATTTGCAGTTATCTGTAACCCATGTTTATTTTTTAATGTATTTACTTGTTCATTGTATTTATTATAATCTAAAGAAAATTCTTCAATTATATCAAATCCTTTTTCAGTTACATTAAAAGTTTCACTCTTTTTTAAAACCTCAGATTCAGCCATTATTATACCTTGACTGCCATTGGCATTATTAACAAATATTTCAGATACAATTTCATAATAATATTCTATATCTAAATCCTCAAAAGAATTCAAAGAATAAGTATAATTTATATCAATGTGATCAATTAAATTAGAAATATAAGTCATATTAGATGGTTGATAACCTGAAGTAAATCCCTCAGCTTCACCATATGCCACTTTATATGTTAAAAAACCCTTTTCAGTAAAATTAATTAACGAATAATCTTCCGAACTGTTAGAACGATTAGTAATAAAGAAAAAAGCTATTATGGAAAAAATAACAATAAGTAGAAAAGTAAAAATTAATCTAACATTACTTTTTAATCTTAATTTTTTTCTTTTGACTGAAAATTTTTTATTATGACCTACATACGAAATTTCTCTTTCCACTTCAGCCCTCCTATTCTATTAAATCATTTATCCAAATTGTTGGATATCCAATAAGTGGTATTCTAAGACTCACTTTACCAAGTACAGTAGCTTCGTCAACCAACCAATTATCTGCTTCTTTATTGTTATCACCTTTAGTTATAAAATATGAATTATCACCTTCAGATCTTATTTCATCAATTCTATGAACTATCACTACATCATCTTTTTCATATACCAGTATGTCATCAACTTTTAACTCAGATATCTCTTCTTCAGATATTTTCTGAACAACTACAACATCACCTATATTTAAATTTGGTTCCATCGAGCCAGATCCTATACTAAGTGTAAAATATTTAAATAATCCACTAGTTAAAACAATGATAGTAAAAGTAATAATAATTAAAATAACACCACTTATTTTAGCAACAAAATGTTTTTTTAAAGAACTATCAAATTCTTTATCTTTTTTTATTGCTTTTTTTATTGTATCTCTATAAATTATAAATAATATAACTAGAGGTAAAATAAAACCAAAAATAGCTATCATATAGTCATTAAAGTTAGGAAAAATCGGTAATATATAATCAGGAATTTCCATTAATAATCTATATAATATACCTGGCAAAAAACCATAATGTATTGCCATATAATTTAATAATATATTTTTTGATATTGTGGGTAATATTGCAAGCGCAATTATAGTTAACCACATTTCACTACTTTGATATGAATATAAAGCAACTAAAAACATTATTTCTACAAGCACAAATACTACTGTAGAATACATTAATAAATATTTGTTGTCACCTGCCTTTTTATTTATCATATATCTTAATATTTCTATTACGATAATGGATGAAATAATAGGCAAAATATTTTGTATAATACTTAAAAAACTTAAACTATAAATAGTTCTTACAAAACCTATGAATATGCCTGCGATATAAGTTAATATATGGTATAACATTACATATATAAACACATTCATAATTGCATCTTTTTTAAATCTATTACGATCTTTTTCATATCCTAGTATAATTTTAATAAAAACAATAAATATTAAAAAAATTGAACTAATAACATAAATATTGTTAAATTCAAATACTAACATATTAAGTAGAGTTAATATAAAAATTATACTTAATATTATTGTTATCTTTAAGTAACTAGGTTTTATATTAAACACCTACTTTCGTTTTTGTTATCTGTCTTGTACGTAAGTTAAAATAATATCTAAATTACTTACTGTTACAGCTTCTACAGGTAATGTAGTATCATCAGCTGGATCGTAAGTTAATGTTAAATTAACTGTTTTAATTTCACTAGCAGCTAATGTATTATTAGCAGCAACACTAGAACTATCAGCAGCGTACGTAAGTGTATATGTTAAATCTCCACACACATTAGCAGCATCAGTAGCACCATTAGGTCCAGTTCCACCAGTACACACTAATCTATCAGCTGGATCTAATGCAGCTGGATCAGCCATACTCATTGTTTGAAGTATAGCATCCATTGTTCCTGAATTATCAATATCAAAAGTATAAGTTACTGAATCTCCAGGATTTTGTAACGTAATATCAATATCACTAATAATTGCAGTTCCAGGTGTAAATGTTGGATCTGACGCCGTAGCAGAACCAGTAGTCACAGCAGTTTGTAAGTTATCAAAAACAACTTCAAAATTTGCTGGAGTAACTGTCGCAGTAGTATTACTTATTTCTAAGGCTGTTGAAAATGATGCAAACCCTATTGATAATCCCCCTACAGCTAATACTATAGCCACTATTGCTAATATTTTTAAATTTCTTTCTGTTCTCATGAACTTCCTCCTTTATTTTATTTATATAAAATCACTTTTGTGATTAAATACCTATCTATTTTGACCATACGTAATTATATAATCAAGACCAGTAATATTAATTTCATTTATTGGTAACTCTGTTCCCCCATATGCAAACGTTAATTTTACTATTACGATATGACCAGATTCAATAATATCACCTACAGCAAGTGCATTACCAGTAGCAGAATATTCAAGTTCGTATGTTAAATTACCACATACATTTGCGATATCTCTTGCAGTTTCAAGTGGATAAACCTCCACCGCAGTACACACCGGAGTCGGTAAACTGATATCATTAATAACAGCGTCTAAGTCTCCAGCATTAACAATTTCAAAGTAATAAACTACTGATGAATTATTTTCATTAAATCTAACATTTAGATTTCTAAATGTAGTTGTGCCATTAATTGCCTCAGGTGGAGTTATTATTTCAAGATCCCCAGTTATTTCAGGTGAAGATAGCTCATTGATATGAACATCCCAATTTGCTTTTCTTACTGAACCAGCTGAAGTCACTTCTATAACCGCACTTAAGCTAGCATAAGATATACTTATTCCTACTACAGTTATCATTATAGCAACTATCATAACAATCTTTATCTTCATCTCTTTACTCCTACTATATATAAATATTATCACAATTTTATAACTGAGTAAAGTAATATATTTAATATAAAACAAAAAAATATACACCTATAGTGTAAATCTTTTTTTATTTTATATACAAAATTTGTAAATTTTATGAAGAAATTAGATTGAATTTTAATATAATTTGATTATTATTACCTAAGCACGTAATTAAATATAACACTTTATTATCACTAACTCTAGAAATATTTAAATAACCATTTTTATTTATTATTTCTTTTTCATACAGCTCATATACATATTTCGTATCATTATAATAAATTTTTACTATATCATTTAGGTTTAAACCTATAATATTATTAAAATAAGCATAATTAGAATCCCCTGAATGAGATGACAATATTAAAATACTATTTTCTTCATTAGGCATAATTGAAGACTCATGAATAACAATACCCTTATCAATATCTTGATTTTCAGTAACTTTTTCATTCAAATCAATAGTAGGAATTTCTAAACTTAAAACTTCATCAGAAACATAGGATATTGTTCCAATTAAATTATTAATAGTCATAGATGAAATATATTCCTTTGTTGATGGTTTAAATAAAAACAATCCAACAAAAAATATTATAAATATAATTAAACTTTTAATAATATTTTTTGTTATTAATATAAACATAAGCACCTGCAAAAAATGACATGATATTTATAGATGTTACAATTTCATATTCATTTAAGTAAGTATCTGGAATTTCAATTATACGCTCATTGGTAATAGTAATTTGGTATATGTTATCTTCTTTTGACAATTTTATCTCTAAAACTTCCTCATTAGGCACATACCCGACATTTGTATTAAGTTCCTTCAAATAATAGTTACCAAGCGGTAGGTTATTAAAAGTCATTATACCATTTAAATCTGTAACATCAGTTAAAATTATGTTTCCACTTTCATCACTTAATTGAAATTCAACATTACTTAATGGTAACAAAGTCATACCATCTATTTTTAAAATTTCTATATTAGCTTTTTTTAAATAATTTTTAATGTTCAAATCATAAGTGAATACACCATCTTTAAGTGTTCCTTCACTTATTTCAAAATAATATTTTTCTTCATTTTTTATATAGTCATTTAAATGACTATTTTCTTTTACATAATATTTGCCATAAAATAAATTATTTATATACGCAAAACCATTCTCATTTGTATAAACACTTTGTATATACTCATCATTATTATATATTACTTGACCATAGCTATCATAAATAGTATCCGCTGCATATAAATCAAACTTTATATCTTCAAGACTAATTTCTGTATAATTTCCATAATTAAAAATTTCTCCCTTTTTGTTTATAGAAATATTAGTATCGTATGCATCTATATTTATATAAAATTGTGGTAATATTACTTCTCCTCTTGTAATCATTTTTTGACTATCACCATTATACTGAAGAAGTATTGGTTCATCACTATAAGATTTCTTTTTAAAACTTATTTTAAATGTTCCCGCATTTTTTACTTCGACAATTAAATTATTGTTCTCTATTGTTACATAAGCCCCACTTGTAAAAGTTACATTATAAGAAGATAATATTTTATTTGCATCCTCTAAAACAAGTTTTTCTCCAACATTCATTTTTATAGGTTCACCTGCAAAAGATGGATATATTTTATGACTATCTACTAAATTTTTTATGTCTTCCATTTCTTTAGATAAATCAATAACATCACCAGTTCCACTAGCTCCAGTATAAAATGTAAACTCATAATTTTTTAAAACATCCCAAATTAGAAGCTGAGCAGCAGCTCTATATCTTTCATTATCATGACCAGGATATCCATTACTATAATATGCATACAAAGACATTTTCCTTATATCAGATGATGTTATTCCATCGAAATAATTTAAATCATCATTTCCATAATAAATATCATTTGTAATATCAACACCAGGTTCAATACAAAAAGCAGGTACTCCATCAATATCATATAACTTATATTGATAAGAAATAGTATTTAAATCACTAGTTCCTACATAATACATATTATCAACAGGAACTCTTGTAAGAACACCTGTATAAGCATTTACTTCTTTAACAACCATACTAATTATTAATACTATACTACATAAAATTATTTTTTTCATATTCCCCCTAAAAAATAAAAGAAGCAGTCCCCCTCAAACTACTTCTTGTTACATCTCCTGCAACACGGAATATGTTACAAACTTAATTAATAATTGTCAACATATTTCAAACGTCATTATTCGACAATTAATTTTTTGCTTCTTTCCTTAACTAAACATTCATTAGCTTCTTTTGCATAATTATGGTAAGTATTTGCCCACTGTTCATTATTAAATCTACGATTAATCATCATATCTACTATTCCTCTTTGAATTAATATTCTTCCATAGTTATTTACAGGAGCAAATAAATCTATGCAATACTTATCATCAAGTGCATAATGTCCATTGTTTTCAGTAGAATAATAAGCAAAATTTTTATCCTCTATTATTGCTTGTGCAAATTTATATGCTTCTGACATTGGAAGTTTACCGAAATCATAATTTAATTTTGTAAAATAATTTTGTGTTTCATCAATAGTGCGTTCATCGTGATTTTTATAGATCATTGGCATTTTTGCCGATTTATATTTTCGGTGAATTTCTCTATCTCTAAATGTTTTATATTTTTGACTAACAAAACCTCTACAAAATTCAGTAATAATCTCTTCATAAGTTAAAACTCTATCAGTATTAAACCTTTTGAAATAATTTATAAGTGCAGCAGTATTCATATCAATTGGCGAATCTTGATTAAATATATCACTTACAACAATATTTCCTTTATACACATCATAATCAACAATTTCTCCAGCAAAATTAACTATAAAATCAAAAGTTAATACTGGAGTTCTTTTACTAGCCGATAAATTCATTGATTTAATATAATTCGCATTTTTAGACAAAGGTTTGTTATCAATAGGTTTTGTTTTTAGAAGACCATCGTAAAATGACCCTACTGCTATCCACGATGTGGAATCAGAAATATGAACTTTTAAATTTATATTATGATCTTCAGTTAATGAAACCGAATAAGCTGAAGTATTATATAACTTATCTTTATTTTCAAACATAAATATTCTGTCTAATGCTGATGAATTTCTTTTTTCATCACTAAGAATAAAATTTATTTCATAATCGTCTATATGATCTTTTTCTAAAGGTTCAATATATTTAGAAACTTTTTTCTTTGGCTCTTCATTATCAGGTTGTTTTAAGAACTTATGTACTGATTCAGAAATATTGTTTTCACTTTTAAGCATATCAGATTTTCCTCTTAAAAATTTAGCTATATTAGAATAAATCATAGCTTTTTCATCGCTAGTTAATTTTAGTTTTGAACTATTCATATACATATTGAATATAGCTAAGTTTATTTCTATATCCTTTAAATTTGAAAATTTTAATTTAAAGCCTTCAGATAAAGATTCAAATATTATATTTTGTATATAGAAGATTATATGTTCTCCTTTAGTACTGTAAACATTAATAATATCTTTCTCAAAACTACTATCATTAAATAATTTTTTCAAATATAGCAAATCTCTATCAGTTTCAACAAAAACAGTCATTATATCATAGTAATTTTCTAAATGTTTTTCTTCCTCTAGTTCCTGACTTAAATCTTTTATTTCTAAATATTTTTTACTTATTTCACCTAACAATGATAAAAGTTTTAAATCCTCCTTATCTACATTTTCTCTTATTATTTTTCCATATCTATTAACAAATAATTTATTAATTTGATGAATCAAACTTAATATATCATAGTCTTCATTTTCAATAAGATTATAAGCTAAATTTTTAACACACTCGTATTTATTATCAAAGGAAGATTCCAAAAGTTTCATGTATAATTCGCCTAAATTAACTTCAAATATATCACAAACCATTTTAATATTTTCATCGTTACATTTAACAATTACTTTATTTAACATAATTTCAAATGAAATATCTTTTAAATTTCCATTTTTAAATCTATCTAACATTATTAACTCAAACGAAGAGAATTGATTATTATTATCTAATATATCTTCGTTTTCATTTTTGATAATTTTATTAATACCTTTTATCACTAAATTAATATCATCCAAATATATTTTTAAATTTTTAGTTTCTTCAATTTTTTCATTATACAGTTGAATTGCTAAATCATTATTTTCTATTTTCTTTCTTAATTTTTTACATTCTTCATTAATCATGCTTAATGTAAAAGATACTTTTTCTTGTAATTTAATTAACTTAACTACATTTCTAAAACACATAAATATTTCTAAGTTACTATTTTCTATTTTTTTAATTCCTACTTCAATTTCATAATTATCGTCATCAGCAGCTAAGTAAGTTAAATGCCCGTCAAATGTATTTAAATAATATAAATAATGATTAATGGCAAGTTTTAATTCATTTTGAGAATTAAATTGTTTTATTTTATCTTCTAGTTTTATTTTTGTATTTTCTAGTTTATTAGCTAATCCCTGATAAAATAAATTTGATTGTTCAATTTCATTACCTATGGAAATCATTTCTAGTTTAATTTCTTCTAATTCAACTTTAGTATACGCATTTTCATTTTTTGAGTAAAGTTTTTTCTCATATTCTTTATTTAAAATACTCAAATTCTTTTTCGATTCTTTAATATCTTTTTTCATCAATTTAACATTGTCACTGGCTTCATTATATTCTACTTTTAGTTTATTAATATAATCTTTAGATAATTTTATCGAATAAACTAAACTATTTAAAGCTGTCTTAATTGAATCTAAATTTCTATCGCAAGAACTTATTACATCATATTCTGCTTCAAAAGAATTTAAGTACTGCTCATAATCAATAGTAACAACTTCTTTTTTTACAATTGAATCATCATATATTTCACTTAATTTTTGTTTTTTTTCTAATTTATTTAAATAATATATATAATCATTTAAATCTTCAAGTTCGTTGTATAGACATTCTCTTTCATCTTTCTTTAATTTTAAATCCAAGTTTTTATCATTTAAATTTTTTCTAGATTCTAATAAAAATTCTTGATTAATATTTTCTCCATTATTCCAGTTAACTTGTGCTTTTTTCACTTCAATAGTAGCCAATTTACGAAAGTTTTCCGCTTGTTTAACCTCTTCTTTTTTTTCTTCTACTTTGTTATTAAGTAAAAACTTTAATTTTGATAATTTTTCTTTATCTCTATTACATTCTTTAATTTCTTTATAATTTTTTTCTAGTTCCAACAATATTAGTTCTTCTTTCACTTTAAACATACCCTCCAATAGGCTTATTGTACCACTAACAATAGGTAAAAACAATAATAAATTATTTTGCCAATTAATTCCATTATTAATATAAATAATTTGTTTATACTATTATCATAAGGAGGAATTTAATATGTCAATGAGTAAAAGTAAAGCTGCTTCAAAAAGAAATATAAAAAAAGCTATTAAAGCACATAAAGCACATTCTAAACATAATGGTCAAGATACAGACGGCGACAATAAATAATTCAAAAAAGACAATAATTAAATTGTCTTTTTTTATACTACATAATGTCCATTTACGACTCTAGTTACTATTTGAAGTGGATAACTTTCTCTAAGTTCTCCATCGTACTCTACTGTTACTTTATCACCAACATTAAATTCTATATCATATGGAAGTGCTACATAAACCCTATCCGCTGCTGATATAATATATCTTTCAGATTCATCGGGAACTACTATTGCATTATTCCCATCCAATTCTTCAATAACACCACTAAATATAGGCACTATATTAACATTTAACTCTGCAAGTATATTTACTGAACTAGTTCGGTCATATAATCCAATTAAATAATTTCCTACTTGAAGATTTTTATCAACTTCTAAACCCTTTATAGTAGTATTATATTTAATAACCTCATCAGTTCGATACTCTTTACCATTTTCAAGAACTATATATTTATCATATACCTCAGTAATTATACCTTGAACATATAAATCCTCTTCAATTACAGAATAACCAAAATCCATATTACTTAAAAGAATTATCGTACCAAGAATAAGTATTGGAAAAGCTATCATTATTATAGTTTTAAATTTCATTTAAAACACCTACCTTAATAAAACTATATATTATTTATTTTTTTCTGTCAATAAATCCTTATTAAGTTTACTTAAATTTACTTTTTTATATGGAAACAAACTTATTTTAACATTACTTACATCTACATTCTTAATTATTTTTTTTACATATTTGTAGTTTTCAAAATAATGATAATAAGTATTTACTATTATATCCGCTAGTTGTATACCATAATTTTTTCTTGAATCAAAATATTTTACGATAAAACGAAACTCTTTTAATTCCCTATTTAAATAAAATTCTAAATTTTTTTCATCTGTTTTAGATAAATTTCTATTATCTATATTTAAATAAAATATAACATCTTTATGTTTTATATAAGGTAATAATTCATCAATTAATAATAATTTTACTGCATAATTATAAAATAAAGCACCTTCACTAATCTTCTTACTCATAGCGGTTTTATCATAAACTTTAGTGCATATATTAAAATATTTAAAACTATTCATAGTATTGAATATTTTAATTTTATCTAAGACACTTATTTTATGAGATTTTAATTCCTTATCTAATTTGCTTCTCTTTCTTAATTTAATTTCATAATTTAACTTTCTATACTTAGAAAGTATTTTATTTTTATATAAGTCATTTGTATAGTATCCACCAACAACAAAATAATTAATATTACTATTTTTATGTATTAACCCACTTTCATCTAAATATAAATAAATTTTCATAAAACTATTATACATATATTTCATAAACAAAAAATATTTTTGACATTTTATATCATAAAAAAACATTTAAGGACAAACTTAAATGTTTTCTCAAAATTATTTATATTAAAAATTTTCTGCTTTAACTTCGTAAAATGCTTTTGGATGAGCACATACTGGGCAAACTTCTGGAGATTTTTTTCCAATAATTACATGACCACAGTTACGACATTTCCATATAGCATCCCCATCTTTAGAGAATACCATTTCACCTTTAACATTATCTAAAAGTTTTAAATATCTTTCTTCATGTTCTTTTTCTATTTTGCCAACTTCTTCGAATAAGAAAGCTATACGGTCAAAACCTTCTTCTTTAGCAGTTTTAGCAAATTCAGCATACATATCAGTCCACTCATAATTTTCACCTTCTGCTGCTGCTTTTAAATTTTCTTCAGTAGAATTAATATTTCCACCCATTAACAATTTAAACCATATTTTAGCATGTTCTTTTTCGTTATTAGCAGTTTCTTCAAAAATGGCAGCTATTTGTTCATATCCATCTTTTTTTGCCTTGCTAGCAAAATAAGAATACTTGTTTCTTGCTTGACTTTCTCCAGCAAACGCTGTCCATAAATTACTTTCTGTTTTTGTTCCTTTTAATTCCATAGTTATTTTCCTCCTTTATTACAATCGCTACAGATTCCTTTTAATTTGATTTCATAATCATTTACCACATTACCATCTATAATATCAACATTTAAATTAACTTTATCAAACACATCAACTATCTTGTGACATTTATCACATATAAAATGATGATGTTTAACATTTAAATTATCAAACCTATCAAGTCCTTCGTTTGTTTTTATACGAAGAATTTTATTAGACTGTACCAACTGATTAATATTTCTATAAATAGTTCCCAAAGATATATTATCTATTTTCTCTTTAGCATATTTGTAGATCTCATCAGCATTTAAATGATCAACACTTTCGTTTATAATTTCTAATATGACATCCCTTTGAATTGAAGCTCTCATAAAACCTCCTTAAATAGTAATGATTACTAGTTAAGTATACATCAATATATAACTGATGTCAATATTATTTATTTCTTTTTCTTAAATTTCTATTAAATTTCATTACATTTTTTCTTATTTGTATAAGATAATCCATAGATTCTTTGTAATCTGGATTAAGATCACATATAAGTTTAATAAAGTTAACTCTGTTAATAGTATTTTCTTTAAAATCAAAACCAGATAACTGTTGTTTTTCCATATAAACTTCTGAACATATTTCATCCAGTTCTTTAGAATAATTAATGCTATCCTTTAAAAATTTCAATTCCTTTTCACTTATTACATCAAATAATAGAGATGGATCTGCAGTTGTAGTTATATTTTTAAAAAGTTCCATATTAGATTTATATAAAAATCGAACAAGAGGAAGTAAAGGGTCATATAAACAATATTTAGTATATATTTTCCTTTGAAAACAAGGATAAAAAGAATATCCATCATCATGCATTATTTTACATATATCTATTGCTTGAAGATGATTTATACATTCAACAAAAAGAATTTCATTATCATTAACCATGTCCTCACTAATTATACCGATATATATATTGTCAGCTACTAGTCGTGTAGTAATCGCGTGGTTAACTTCATGTAAAAAGAATAAATCACGAATTCCCAAATCATATATACTTGGGTTAAAAATAACTGAATTACAAAAATTAAATTCATCATCTTTATAAGCAAAGTTATACGACGCACCATTTGTATAAGCATCGAATGAAAGTTCTTTTAATATTTGGATTAACTCTAAATCAGTAACATTACTATTATTAATAGAACTCCAAAAACCATTATTACCAACAAACTTTTCGACCTGTTCAAGTTCCTTTATTTTGTCTTCAAAACATGAAGAATAATCTGTTCCAGTTAAAATAAAAGACTCATATCTAAACTCATCTAAAGATATTTCATTATTCATTAATAGTTTAAATAACATTAAGATTTCTTTAGGTTTTTTCTTTTTTGAAAAATTTTCTGTGTATAAATCATATAATGTTTTCTCATATACTTTTCCTTTTATTAAATTATCAGTATTTGTTTTTGGATCGTTATAAAAAATAAAATTAAGATTTTGTAATTGATTACGAATATAAGTTCTTAATTCTTCACCATAATACATAACAAAATATTTTTCAAGATCATTTCTAAGTTTATTTATATCCATAATTCCCCCGTATAAAATATAATACCACTAATTAAATTATATGCCAATAAAAATAGAGTTTAACTTGTAAACTCTATTACTCCCATTTATTCTTTTTTGTTTTAAAATTTTGTAGCATTTTGTAAATACCGGTTTCATTTACAAAATACAATATACATCTTTTGTTAATTGATGTTAGTATCACAAACCCCATTTTATATATAATTCATATTCAAATTGCATTATACCAATTATATACAAAATTTTACCATCTTACATTTTTATAAATCACCTACTCTATGTATATATATTACATTAATTTACAAAATTAGACAACAACCGATAAACAACTTTACAATTCATTTTACAAAAAAAATAATTGCTTAGCAATTACTTTATTTTTCTTATCAAAGGTATAATAAGTGTACCAACAGCATTTCCTAGCAGTGTAATCAGGAAAAAGATAACACCATCAATAGTAAATATTAGTTTACTAAAGTTTAAGTAAACCACATTAGCTATACTATGTTCAAATGAACATAATACAAATGTCATAATACACATTATTACTATAAGGTATTTACTTATTACCTCTTTAGCACTCTTATAATTATCAACCGCAATAAAGAGTAGTAGTCCGCATAAAATAGATAAAATAAGCACACTTATAAAACTATCACTAACCTTAACTGCTGCCAAAAATTGAACATTACTCTCAAAATATGTAAAGATTCTAGTTTGCATAATTAAAAAACTTGTTAATAGCGCACCTAAATAATTACCTATAATCACAGTTAGTACCTTTAAAAGATAACTTTTTTCTTTTTCAAGAATATACCCAACTTTACCAGTATATAGATTAAATTTAAAATTTAAGATAGTTATTAAACCTAAACTAAATAATAATGCTCCGATTATTTCACTAGAAGAAGATAAATAGACAGTTACGGAAATAGCAATGAGTACGCCAGCTAAAAATGATTTTAAAAAATACTTCATAATAAATTCTCCACTTTATAAAGTATAACAAAATATATTATATTTTACAATCTAAATAAAATCAGTTTCAACATAATAAGTACTGACTAACTTACCAAAAATAAATGTATTAATTTCAGTTAAAACAATCACGTCTTCATTATCATCTATATCAACATATTCATATTCATATTCGAATCTGTATCCAAAACCTTCATATACTTTAAATATATCTTCATCCACTTTTAAAGGTGAAAAAATTGGAGTAGAATCAATATTAGAATTCATCTGATCAATAGTAAACACTATACACCACATAGACAATACTCCTAAAACAATCGAGCTGATTATCTTTATAGTTTTAGAAACTTTTTTGGAAATAATTAACATAACTATACCTAGTAAAAATATTAAAGAAAACAATAATATAAGATGATTATATTCTCCAAAAGCTAATATTGCTACTGCTAGCCATATTAATACAATCAATATAATATTTAAAACCTTCATGTACACACTCCTATCATAAATACATTGTACATTCAGTATAAGATGTTGTCAACAAAAAATGTATTGTTTATAAAAACAACACATTTCTAATCGCATCATGTAATAATATTTTATCAGTAGGTTTTGAAATATAATCATCAAATCCGACAGATAAATACTTTTCCTTTGATCCCTCAACCGCATCAGCTGTCACCGCTATTATTGGAGTATTAAAACCGGGCAAAGCATGAAGAGCCTGGATACAAGCTACACCATCCATATTAGGCATCATTATATCCATCAAAATCAAATCATATATATTTCCTGAATTAATTTTAGTTAAACATTCAAGTCCATCCAAACAACTATCAACATCAAAATTAAAATTAGAAATTAACCTAGTTAATATCTTTATGTTCATCGGATTGTCGTCAACTATCAAAACTTTTTTATTCATATCGCACCTCTAATGTACTACATATACATAATATCTTATTTAAACATTCAAGTCAACTATTTGATTGACTTAATGTAAAATACACAAATAATATACATTTCGAAAATATTATTCAATATCAGTTCTTGATAAAATATAAGCAGGACTTTTCTTAATAGTATTATAAACTGGTAACAATCCTATAATTAGATTAGCCATGAAAAGCAATATAATTGATCCAAGAACAACAAAACTATTAATAGTAACAAAAGATTCTAAAAGAGAAATGTTATTTAACACATAAGCCATAGTTAATACACCTGGAATAGTAATCAATAAAGTAATAACAAATATTTCTCCATAAAACATTTTATAAATATCTGATTTTTTAACTCCGATAGCTCTATATACCCCAACTTCTTTAATTCGCGATAAAAATGATGATCTCATAATTATGAAAATTTGAATTAAGGAAATGGAAAGCGTTATAACAGAAACTATTGTTATAATATTTATAAAATCAATTCTTGATTTTATAAATTCTGACTCTGACATTTCATAAGAATCCTTAGCATTAATATTCAGTGTTTGTAAATACTGTTTCACACTATCCTTATCGGAAGCATGAATTGACACACCATTACTATTATCAAATAAATAATCATACAGTGTTGAGTTATTTGTCAAATAATTATACATATATTCATGATTATCATAATATCCAACAACTTTATATTTTTTTGAATCTATTTCTATTTCACTATACATTTTATTTATTTCCTTGTTTGATGTATGAATTACAATTTCATTATCATTTATAGGCAAATACCCTTCAGTTAAATTCATATTATTTAAAGATTCATATGATAGAAGTTGAGTATTATTACCTATATCAGAAATTATAAAATTAGGAATAGCAGTTTCATTAAAATATATAGCTAAAGTATCACCATCATATACACCAGTAATTTTATAATTATAATAATCTATATATTCACTACCAGAGTAAATCACTAATGACTGACCTATAAAATCTTCAACAGAGTTTATCCCAGACATAATAACATCTTCCTTTTCAAGTAATTTATCTAAAGATTTTTTATCAACAATAACTTCATTATAATTTTCAGGGAAAGTTCCTGCATATAAATTGTCTTTCTCAACTAAATCTAAAGATGAAATAGAACCGGTAATAGATGTACTACTATTTATTTGATAAAAAGTATTAAGTTTTAAATATGTGTTTTGAATACTTTGAACAGGTAAAACCAAATTAACATCATCACGATTAATTAAATCATCATAATCACTAGAACTAATTTTAGCAGAAGCTAATAAATAATTTCTGTCATATCTCATAAATAAATTTTCATCTACTTTTCTAACACCTAAATAAGAAGAAATGGCAAAAGTCGTAAACATTGCAGAGATAAAAAAGCCAAATAACAAAATTTTCTTGATAAGTGAATATTTAAAAACTTTTTTAAATCCATTTAACATAAGTGTTATAGGATTAAATATAGAACTATATTTTTTTTCATTATTAGTTATAATTGAGTTCATATCAAATGAATATTTATCAAGTTCTTCTTTACTAATCTTTTTGTATTTATCATCGATAACTTCTAGACTAGAATTTTCATCAATAACTTCAACTTTAGAACTACTTTTTATATACACATTACCATTTTTTACGATCAAATCAAAATCAATTTTGTCTTCTTTATTTTTATATACATTTATATTTATATTTTTTTCTTCTATCTTAGAATTATTATTAAAATCTTGTAAATAAACTCTATTTTCAATAA
Source organism: uncultured Muribaculaceae bacterium (assembly GCA_964368535.1). Classification (GTDB taxonomy): domain Bacteria; phylum Bacillota_I; class Bacilli_A; order RF39; family UBA660; genus CAKOSP01. Next base: position 10,257 of record CAYJBC010000008.1, on the reverse strand, counting down.
TGTAGTCTAAATCAGATATTTCTTTATTAAGTTGATCACTTTTAATGGATCCATCAACAATTTCAATAATTCTAGTTGCATAAAAATTAGCTAGCGTTTTCTCATGAGTAACTAAGATAACTAATCTATCTTTAGCTATTGAAGAAATGATTTTCATTATTTCTAAAGAATTTTTACTATCTAAATTTCCTGTAGGTTCATCAGCAAGTATTATATCCGGATTTTTAACTAAAGCCCTAGCTATAGCAACTCGCTGTCTTTCTCCTCCAGAAAGCATCGAACAAGGCCTTCTTTTATACCTAAGCATACCTACTTTATCGAGAACAAAAAGAACTCTTTTTTCTCTCTCTTTTTTATTCTTAACACCAATCATTTTTAATACTAATTCTACATTTTCATATACAGTCATGTAGTTTACTAGTTTGTAGTCTTGAAATATATATCCTATATTGTTATTTCTTATTTTGTCTTTTTTAAAAACAAATTTACTAGTAATATTTTTACCATTAATAAAAATCTTACCTTTATTAACATTATCTAAGCCACCTATTAAATTAAGAAGAGTTGTTTTACCACATCCAGAAGGACCAAGTAAAGCAACTAAACCTTCTTTTGGTAATTTTAAAGAAGCATCATCAACGGCTTTAATTTTATTTTTGCCCTTATTAAATTTTTTATTGACATTTTTTATTTCAATCATTACTATGCCTCCTCATTTAAAGTGGTAATCACACTATTTTTAAATAATTTAGAACTAAATCTAATACTTATTAAGTAACTCATTAAGATTATTACTATATAAAGTATAATATAGTGAATTAAAAATAATCTTTCATTAATATATTTCAGTAAACTAATATCAATAATATTTGACTTAACAAATACAACAAACATTGAATATGCAATAGTTGCGTTTACAAACAACTCTCCAATTAACAATTGTTTAGCAACACTTTTTGTAGCTCCAAGTATTCTAATAGTTGAATAATAAACATTCCTAGATATTAAAATTAATCTAATTACAAAGTAAGTTATAAAAAACAATACAATTATCATAATAACTGTTAAAATATTATTAAATACTATAAATATTTCTTGGAAAGATTCTTTAACTAACATATCACTAATTTTTACTACTTCATATCCTAAATTATTTAGTTCAAGGACTGTGTCATCAATTAAAGATGCATCTTTGACAAATAAACTACTTTGATAATTATTAGTTTTATAAAAATTGATATAATCTTCAGTGTTAAAAACTATTGCCCCTGATACTTCTTCATATGATGAAAAACCATAATTAGCGTAATTATTTTTTGTTGCATAACCAGTTACTGGATACACAACATCTAAATTTTCATATAAATCATTTCTTAAAATAGATATATTTTTATTTAAGCATTGATAACAATCATCATACACAACAACTTCACCCTTAGGAACGTTATCACTTACATTAATATAGTGTAAGTTTTGATTAGTATTTTCAAATGAAACATTTATACCCATATCACTAAATGCTTTTGAATTAATTATAAACTTTTCAACATATTCACTAGACAAATATATTTCTTCATATAAATGAGAATCTTCTACTTCAATAACCCCAACTATATTTATTTTTCCAAACAAACCACTGTAATCGTAATCAAAACCATAATCATTTGATAATGCCTCCTCTGGTGAATAGTATGTATAATTAGGATTTACCACTAAAATACCTTCATTCTCTGCTTCTGGCATTCTTCCAACTGTTATTTCATATTCTTCTGGTAAATGTTTTAAATCTTTTAAATCACCCCATAAACAAAAATAATCAGAATCACAAATAGATGCAACAGTATCTAATGTCAAATCATTTATAAACACTTCATCAACGTTTTCTAATGATTCAATTTGTTCATATTCTTCATTTGATATAAAAGAATTATCTGATTTAGTAAATATAATTCTCTCTTTTGAAGTATCTAAAAAATAATAGTTATATCCACTAGTTTCTAATGAATATTCTTGTTCTTTATCAAATGCATATTTACTAAGTACAGCAGTTATCAAAAATAAAAATACAAATAATAATAGTAAAAATTTGGGAATAATATTAAATGTATTCCTAAGCATCAATCTTATTTTATTAAAAAAAGTTATTTCATTATGATTTTGAACATTTGCGTTAATAATACTTACTTTTTTTATAACTTTATCTTCAAGTAATTTACCATCATACATTCTTATTTTTCTGGTAACATATTCCTCTATTTGTTCATAATTATGAGTTACCACTACTACTAATTTATCCTTAGCTATTTCACTTAATAATTTAATTACATCTTTAGCAGACTTACTATCTAAATTACCAGTAGGCTCATCAGCAATTATTACTGGAGTATCTTTAGCAAGAGCCCTTGCTATAGCTACTCTTTGCTTTTGTCCACCAGAAAGTTTTGAAACTTTTGAATTTCTAAATTTCTCTAAATTAACAGACTTTATTAAGTCTAATACTTTATTTTTTATATCTTTCTTTTTTTCACCATTTAAAAGAAGTACAAGTTCAATATTTTGATAAACAGTGTAACTATTTATTAAGTTAAAATTTTGAAAAATATTTCCTATATATTTACGTCTATAATTTTCATAATCTTTTTCACTATAATGACTTGTTTCTTCATTATTAATAAACATTTCACCATCTTCATATGAATCTAAGCCACTTATTACATTTAGCAAGGTGCTTTTACCAGAACCAGATTCTCCAGTTATAGCTACAAATTCTCCTATATTAAGATCTAAATCGATTTTAGATATACCGCTAGCAACAATACCCTTACTATAATAATACTTAGAAACATTTTTTAGTTTTATCATTTTTATCCTCCATCATAATTTAATTTTATCATTTAAATATAATTTACACAAGCAACTATTGGTTTACATTAAAGTGTCATTTTAGACATCAAATATAACAATATAAGCAAATAAGTGTACACAAATGTAAATAACTCATAATTTAAAACAAAATGTTTGCACAAAAAATATAATTATGATAAAATTGATTTTCACTAGCAAAAAGGAGGTGTACAATGGACAAGAAAACTACAGTAAAATTTATATTGAGACACTTGGCAACAAATTTACCATCAAACAATATTGAAACATTTGAATACAAATTAAATATTTTAAAACAATACCAAAATCATCTAACAACATTTAGTGACATAGAAAAAGAGTTAGAAATATGTAACTCTATAATTATTAGTGCTGAGAAAGTACTTGCTAATACAAAATACTATAATGAATTAATGCAAAGTTTTACAAATGAAACTAAAGAACATTTTGGTATCTCAAGAATTAAAAACGGAGAAGAAGGATTATAAAATATTCTTTTTTTTTATTTAATTTATATTTTGACTAACATTTCCTTCAGAATCAATAATAGTGTTAATTGACCAATCATTCATTTTGTCGATCCACAATTGTTTTTGATCACCTTCTAAAAAATTTGTTTTCATATTGTTTTGTAGTCCGGGTAAAAACAAATAGTCCATAGTCATATCTTCATTAATAGTAAAGGTAACCACACCTACTTCTCTACTATAATTATCAAATATAAAATTACCTATATTATAAAATATTGGCTTTCCATCATAAAATTCAATACCTTGAAGTTCATGAGCATGATGACCAACAATCGCATCAGCTCCAGCATCTAAGTACATTTTTCCCGTTTCCATGATAACTTCTTCAATTCTATGTTCACCTTCAGCTCCCCAGTGAAGAATTGGGATAACTATGTCACTTCTAGATTTTTCAAGTGAAATTGCATTTATTAAATTTTGTGGATCATAACATCTAAATACACCAGCCTCAGTATCAGTAGCCCCAGGAGTTAAAATAGTTTTTTCTGATCTATTAGCACTTAAAAAAGCAACTTTATAACCATTAATTATATAGTAATAAGCCTTTGACGCTTCTTCTAAGTTTTGACCTGCACCAATTCTTCCTATTTCTGCATTATCTAAAGTTTCAAGAGTAGTTACAAAATCAGTATAACCATAATCATATACATGATTATTAGCTAGAGTAACCAAATCGACTCCCATCTCATGATAAATATTAACATTATCTGGATTACTATAGAACGCAAACTGCTTTCCTGGTAATTTATTTTGTCCATAACCAAAAGCAAACTCACTATTAGCTATAGTTACCGCGCTATTATTCAAATAGTCAATCATTTCAACGGATAATATACCTACAAGACCTGTACCTCGAGCGTTATATGCTTGCATTATATAATAATTATCAGCAAGTGACACATCACCAACAAAAGTTACAGTATTCCCATCAACGATTACCTCAGACATAGTACCAATATACTCATCCTTTAGTACATTCAAAGAAAAACCAGTTATTTCATGCCATAAAGTCACGTCATATTCACTATCTTCCAATAAAGAATGTAACTCTTTCAAACTTCCATTATAATTTTTGTTAATGAATGTTAAAAAATCAGCATCTATTCCTTCAAATTCATATTCATCTATAAGATTTACATAATTAATTTCTTCTTTTTGTAAAATAGGTTTATCCTCATTCTTATTAAATAATAATAAAACAACCGCACCAATTAATAACATTACAATAATTAAAAGTACAAATTTAAATCTTCTTCTTAGTTTCATAAACATCACTAAGTAAAGTATATCATAAGTTTGACAAAATTACACCAATTTGATATTATAACAAACACAAAAAGGAGAAAAAATGGGATTAAAAAGAGATTATTATAAAAAATGTATGACATGTATAAAATATAATATTGGTAGACAAAAAAGAAACACATTATATTGTACAGGATATAATGAATATTACGCCCCAGACGACAGCTGCAATTCTAAATATTCAGAAAACAATTCTATGTCAGATGAATTAATCAAAGATACTTTAAAAAGATTAGGATATAGATTCTATATAACTACATCAATAATGAATATTTTAATATCAAACGCTACCTCTAAGGAAGAAATTGACTTCTATACAAATGTGTTAAATGTATTAAATGATTATAAAGATAATGTATTAGATAAAGATGAAAAATATGCAGAATGGAATAAGATATATAATAAAAATGCTGTAGTTTTGGCAGAAAAATTAAATAATGATCCTAATAGTTTAGAAATTGCTACCGCTATTTACTATGAATGTTTATTACCAGTTTATAACTGTATAATAAACGGTAATTTTGATTTAGCATTCGAGTTATATGATTATATGTTTACATTATTACAAGAAAAATATAGTGTCAATGCACAAAGAAAAAGAACAACAAATTAATGTTGTTCTTTTAAATTTCAATTACTTCTGTCTTAAAAGCTAAATCATGAAGACCTTTATTATCTTTTCTAAACAATATGAAGGCACATACTATAAAGTTAATTAGATACATCACATTAGCAATTATAGCTACAGTTGTTCCATAAACATTAAGACCTACAGTATTAATTAAAATAAGCATCGATAAGTTAAGAGGAATAGAATATATTAATAATGTTCTAAGTCCTAAACTAAGTAAATTTACATCTTTTTTATTTTCATTTACTACTTTTAATTTCATAATTCTTTTACCCAATGTTTGACCACCAGCATATTTTTGAAAAAACACAAAATATCCGACATAAACAATTATTTCAATTATTACATATACCTGACCATATTTAGATAAGTCATATGTAACTTTTTTATATTCATTAGAATTTTGAAGTTCAGTCAAATCTTCTGCATTAGTAACTAATTCAGTGTACTCAGTAGCTACCTCTCTATACTCATCATAATTCCAATTAACATAACTAAGTTGTGATATCATTGAAATAACGATTGTTACAAGTGCAAAATCTAAAAAATATGCAAAGAATCTTTTACTTCTATAAGACTTAAAAAACATAAATTACCCCGTTGTCTGATTCGATCTCAATTTTATATTAACCGATTCAGTCTTCCCATCTCTATTATACACTATTGTTGCTGTATCTCCAATATCATACTGATATAATTCATATTTGAAGTATGAAATAGAAGTAACTTCATTATCCCCTATTTTAGTAATAATATCACCAACTTGTAATCCAGCATCATCAGCTGAAGAACCTGGAACAATTTCAGTAATTATTATACCTTGGTCTAATCCACTATCTTCAATTATTTTTTGAAAATTAGCATAATTTACTGAAGAATACGCTGAAGAAAAATCAAGCATTCCTACGCCTAAATAAGGAGTTACAAAACTTTCACCATTAATTATTTCTTCAGCTATTTTAATAGCTTGTTCAATCGGTATAGCAAATCCCATTCCTTCAACACCATCACTAGCAAGTTTAAGTGTATTAATTCCTATAACTTCTCCATTAGAATTACATAGAGGACCACCACTGTTTCCACTATTAATCGCTGCATCAGTTTGAACTACCTTCATAACATAATCTGCTACTCCATTGTCATTAGTAGACACTTCTACGTATCTATCTTTACCAGATATAATACCTCTAGTAACTGTCCAAGAAAAAGCATTATCAAGAGGAGCACCAACTGCAAATGCAGTATCACCGACATCCAAACTATCACTGTTTCCAATTGAAGCTACCATTAATATATCTTCTTCTACAACTTCCAAAACAGCAATATCATCATAAGTATTGGCACCTAATATTTCAGTTTCTAGTACATCTCCATTAGTAAGTGTAACAGTTACACTATTTGTTCCATCTATAACATGAGCATTAGTCAGTATGTATGCTTTACCATCCTCTATAGAGTATACAAAACCTGTTCCAGAAGAATATAAAGTTTTTTCCCCATTACTTTCTTTGTACGCTGAAACTACAACTACCGAATCATAAACTTTATCTACTGCATCTGATATTCCTTCATCAGTTACAGTAACATCTTTTTCAGTTCGAGTTACTATTGTACTAAATTGCTGAGGAAACATATATATTACCCCATACATAACAAGCGCACCAATTATTACTGCTAAAATAATTTTAATAAAATTTTTGTTTTTTTTCATTTAATCCATCCTTATTATTTCTTTGTAGTTTGCTGGAAATCCCATTGCTTCTAATACAGAATCAATTTGAATAACTTTAAGTTTACCAGATAGGAACTCAAGTTCATATATTATTTCATTCATGAATAAAGTAAAATCCTTTGGGTTTAATACTTGTTTTAATATTATCACTAAAGAAAACAAATCATTTTTACCATATATATATTCCATTTCCTTTTTTGGTATATATAAGTTATGATGAAATTGAGTATCATCGATAGCTTTTTGACTTTTGTTTTTATAACAAATATCTTCATGCGCACATAAATTTCTATAGTTAGCAAGTATTGGTAAATACAATGATAGTTTATCAACATCAACATTAAATATGTCACTAATTTCACATTGATCTTGATATTGAAGAACTTGATATAATTCTCCAACAATACCAAACGATAAAACCTTTACTACTACCCACAAGGGAATAAATCCATATTTATTAATAAAGTGACTAGTCGCACTATGTTGTTTACCATTAACATGTATTTGCCTTTTCATTTTCCTTATTAAATCATTAACTTGTTTTATTTTTGCAGGTGACCTAACAAAATTTTTAGCATTTAAATAATTTTGTTCTTTAAAACCATGATTTTTACTTACTACATAAGAAAGTATACTTTTTAAATTATTTTCAAATATTAAAATATTTTTAAAAATTATATTTCTTAATTGTCTATCAAAATAAAACATTCCATATAATTCTTCAAAAGTAGTTCCATCTTTATAGGCTTCATCTGTCTTAGATTTTGCAAATAAATGTCTATAACCACTTACAAAAAAATAATTCTCACGAAGTAATATTTTTCTAGTGAAATCATAATCAGTAATAATCATGTTTTTTTGTACTAAACCCTCAATTTGCTCATCTAATGATTTAAATGTTTTATTTTTCACTATGTTAACCACCTTTTTATCATAATCATTATATCACAAACTACATATATAATATATAATTTTTTTATGTTTTATATGTATTGTTAATGTGAATAATTTGTGAATTAAAAAACTATTTTTTACACTATATTACTAAACGTATAATACAATACCTATTTTATATTGACTAAAGGTTTTTAATATAATATTATTAGTATAGAGAATAAAAAGAAAGGATGTATTAATTATGATTAACAAAAAATTAATAATCACCTCAACCGTTGCCTTTGTTTTAGGAGCACTTATAACAATATTAGTATTCAATTTAATGGGGACAGAGCAAACTATATCAATACCTATAGCCAAGGATAATATAGCTCACAATAATAAAATAACCGAAAGCGAAATTACATATATAGAAATAACTTTAGCACAAGCAAAAAAATTAAATATTATTACTGATATTGATGAAATTGTAGGAATGTATATTTCATCTAATAATATGGTTCCAAAAAATAGTTTCTTTTATAGTGGTAATTTAAATAGTGAGAAACCTAACATAGGATTTGAAAACATAGAAGAAGACAGCATAATTTTCAGTTTAACACTTGATCAAAACACTGATTATATTAAGAACTTGAAAATAGGTGATAAAATAGACCTATATATTGAATATACTAGTGACGCTAATATTCCCAGTTACACTAAATATTTAAGTGATATTAGCGTAGTTTCTATCTCAGATTCTAATTTACAAGAAACTAATGATATTAATAATGCAAGTATAATATTATTTGAGCTTTCTAATGATATATATACATCATTAAATAGTGCTGCTCAAATTGAAAATATAAATATTATTCCAGTATCAAAAGATAGTGTATACGAAACAACTAAAACTGAATCATCAATCGATGAAATCAACAATTACCTAAATTAATAATATACAATACTCAAAAATACTATTTCTAGTATTTTTTTTATTTCATATAATTAAATATGAAAAAATATATTATCTCCATGTTAATAACATTTGTTTTATTAACCCTACTTTTAAATATAAATCCTACTTATGCAAATCTACCTTTGACTGGAAAATTAATTATTATCGATCCAGGTCATGGGGGGACTGACCCAGGTACTTCCTTTGAATATATACTAGAAAAAAATCTTAACTTAGCTATTTCTCTTGAATTAGAAAAAGAAATAATACAATTAGGCGGAACAGTGATATTAACAAGAGATGGGGACTATGATTTAGCAACTCCAGGAGCTTACTGGAGAAAAAGAAGTGATTTTGATAATCGAATAAACCTAATAAACAATTCTAAAGCCGACATATATTTATCAATTCACATTAATTATCTTAACGATTCATCCTATAGTGGTCCCCAAATATTTTATGACAAAGAAAATGAATCTTTAGCAAACAATATTCAAGAAAATTTAAATAAAACTTTAAATACTTCTAGAGAAATTAAAAAAATACCTTCCTCAACGTACATGTACGAAAAAATAGAAATACCAGGAGTACTAATTGAATGTGGATTCTTATCAAACTATAACGAAAGAATTCTTTTACAAGATTCAACATATCAAAAAAAAATAGCAAATATTATTGCTACAGCTTTATCTACTCGCTTTTAATAATCTCATACCATGCGTCAGCTGCAGGTGTATCCACAATTTTTACCTCTTCATATACAGCTTCTTCTTTATAAATTGGAGCATTCCATTCCTTTACACCACCATGATGTGAACAAGTTCCTCTACCAGTTGAACATGACGGACTTCTAGTACCATCATTACACAAAGTACAATAACCGACAACTACTTGCTTATAACCAACAATATTGCTTTCATAATGACTTTGTTCTTCAACTGCTGGATGATAAATATATTTATCATATTTAATACCATTCAACTCACAATTTTCTGTTACTGTTAAACCATTACAGGTAACTGTCTCACTAATAACTTCTGATTCTATCTTTTCTTCTTTAATAAATTCTGTATCATTATTAACAGACGATATAACTCCAATACCAGATAAACCAACAAGAGCAATTCCAATTTTACTAATAATTTTCATAATTACACACCAACTTATATATATTAATTATATCAATATAATAATAAAAATCTAAAATAATGTCTTAAATTAGCAAAAAGCAGTCTAAAACAATAAAAAACTCGCAAATGCGAGTAATTTGTATAACAAATAAAACTGATTATCTTTTTGAAAATTGAGGTGCTCTACGTGCTTTTCTAAGACCGTATTTTTT
>CAYJBC010000007.1:0-29670 GCA_964368535.1 uncultured Muribaculaceae bacterium | reverse complement strand
AATATTTAGAACTAGAAGAATTAACTAGACTAAAATATATAGGTCAATTTTGTGGATGTGATTATAATAAACTTTATAATATTAAATTTTGGTATACACGCTTTGATCATAGTGTAGCTACAGCTTTAATTACATGGCAATTTACTAAGGATAAAAATGCATGTATTGCTTCGTTACTACATGATATAGGGACTCCTATATTTAGTCATGCTATAGATTTTTATTTAGATGATGCAGTTAAACAAGAATCATCTGAATTAGATGTAAGTAGTATTCTTAAAAAAAATAATGAATTAATTAAATTATTAAATGAAGATAATATAAACATAGAAAACATATTAAATGTTAAAGACTATTTTATTGCAGAAAATAAAAGTCCTAAACTTTGTGCGGATAGATTAGATGGTGTACTTCATACTGCATATATCTGGCTTAATAAATATGATATAAGTCAAATAAAAGAAGTATATGAAAAAGTAATAAATATTGATAATAAAGAACTAGGTTTTAGTGATGTGGATAGTGCATCAAAATTTTTTGAAATGGTATATGACTACGCGATTGCACTTCAAGAAAATGAAGATCAATTTACTATGAGATTTATCGCAGATAAATTAAAAGAATTAATAAGTATAGGCGTGCTTAAATTTGAAGACTTTTATACAAAAAAAGAAAGTGAAATAATATCACTTTTTGAAAAGAACTGTAGTGATTGGAATAACTTTACTAAACTTAATGAAATTAATAAAAATAGTAATATGTATGAAAGAATAGAAGTTAAAAAAAGATATGTTAATCCACTAATAGTTATGGATAATAACGAATTTAGAATTGATGAAATTAATAATGCAAGAGTAAAAAAATTAATTAATAATTATGAAAAATTTGAAGATTCAAAACATTATGGAATGTAAATAGTAGTTCCTTCTATTTTATAATCAGTTAAATATTTCAGTTCTCTAATAAGTCTAAATAAAGATTCATCTTTACATTTTGCTTCAAGCATTATGTCAATGTCTTTGTTTAGATTTTTTATTTTGTTTAAAAATATAATAAAATCATTTGCATTTATATAATCATGATGAGATCTAAATTCTTTTTTTAGTTTACTCTTAGGACTAGAAAAATGCATTTTTGGATTTATATTAACCCATGTATTAAATATTTCTTCAAATAATTCACTAATATCTTCACCATCGTTATTACATAAATAATGATGATAATCTAAAACCATAGGTATCTTTAATTTCTTAGCTATATATAGACAATCTAGTACATTGAATACTTTATCGTCATTTTCTATCGCAATACATTTTTGTAAATGACTAGGCATTTTATTAAAATTATTTATAAATCGACTAATACTATTTTTCTTTCCAAGTACGCTACTACCTATGTGAAGAATTAACACTTTATTTTTAATGCCAAAAGCATCAAGTATTTTATAATGATATTCTAAATTACTGATAGAGTTTTTTACAACATCTTCCTTGACACTGTTAATAACTGTAAATTGATCTGGGTGCATATCAATTCTCATTTTTGAGGTATACGTTTTTAAATCATCAAAATATTTTTTGTATCTATTAATATAATCAAACTCAACATCGTCTTTAATGGCAAGTGGAATAAGTTTGGAAGTTAATCTAAAAAAAAATATATCATTTTTAATATTATATTTAAGTATCTCTTCGAGAGCTTTAAAATTACTAATAATCATATCGTCTAACTTGTTTAAATCTTTATGTTTTAAATAATTTGTATATGTCATAACTGATGATGGAGTATTGTTAAGAGTATAAGTGTTACATGCATAACCAAGTTTTATTTTCATAATTTCACCTAAATATATTATGTAAAAACATATCTAAAATTATGTATGTATATTGTAAATAAAAAAATATTACTTTACAATAAAAATATATGGTTAATATTAACTATATTTAATAGTGTAATATTTAAATAATTGTGGTAAAATATGTAGTGCAAAGGAAGATGTTATATGGATTATATAAAAATAAAAGGAGCTAGGGAAAATAACCTTAAAAATGTATCAATTGATTTACCTAAAAATAAACTTATTGTTATGACAGGTGTCTCAGGTTCAGGTAAAAGTAGTTTAGCATTTGATACTATATACGCTGAAGGTCAAAGAAGATATGTTGAAAGTTTATCTGCTTATGCTCGTCAGTTTATTGGAGTAGCTAATAAGCCTGATGTTGATTCAATTGAAGGGTTATCTCCAAGTATTTCAATTGATCAAAAAACAACTAATAAAAATCCAAGATCAACAGTAGGTACCATAACTGAAATATATGATTACCTGCGTCTTTTATATGCAAGAATAGGTATTCCATATTGTCCTAATCATAATGAGCCAATTTATGCACAATCTATCGAAGAGATGACTAATAAAGTTATGGAGCATTTAGATCAAAAAATAACTATCATGGCACCTATTGTTAGAGGTGAAAAAGGAACACATAAAGATTTACTTAATGATTTATCTGAAAAAGGATATACAAAAGTAAGAATAAATGGTGAAATTTTTAGAACTTATGAAGAAATAGAAATTTCTAAAAATAAAAAAAGTAATATAGATGTTATTGTAGATAAAATTACAGTAAATAGTGAAGAAAGAAGTAGAATATTTGAAGCTCTAGAAATGTGTACTAAAATGGCTCATGGTAAAGTACTACTTCAAATAGAAGATGAAGAAATTCTTATGAGTGAAGATTACGCTTGTCCTAAATGTAACTATTCAATAGGAGAACTTGAACCAAGAATGTTTTCATTTAATTCTCCGTTTGGAGCATGTCCTGAATGTAAAGGTCTTGGATTTACTCAAAAAATAAATTTAAATTTGCTTATCAGAAATAAAAATTTAAGTATTAATGATGGAGCAATCACAGCTTTAAACAATGAGGAAACTAACACTTTTTTTACAATGGTAAGAACAGTAGCTAAATATAAAAACATTGATTTAGATATGCCTGTAAAAAAAATGAAAGAAGAAGATTTAAATATTATACTTTATGGATTAGATGAAGAACTAGAATTTAACTATACATCAAAAAATGGTGGGACAAGAAAAACATATTCAATATATGAGGGAATTGTTAATAACTTAGAAAGAAGATACATTGAAACTCAAAGTTCTTGGATAAGAGAGTGGCTTGATGGTTATATGTATGAATCAACTTGTGATGTATGTGATGGTAAAAGATTAACTAAAGGTATATTATCAGTATTTATTAACAAAAAAAACATAGATGATTTATGTACTTATTCAATCGAAGAATTATATGAATTTTTTAACAATATAAAATTAACTGAAACCGAAGTAGAAATAAGTAAGCTTATATTAAAAGAAATAAAGGAAAGGTTATCATTCTTAGTAAATGTAGGATTATCATATTTAACATTATCTAGGGACGCAGGAACGCTTTCAGGTGGAGAAGCACAAAGAATTAGACTTGCAACACAAATAGGATCAAGATTAAGTGGAGTATTATATGTTCTTGATGAACCAAGTATCGGTCTTCATCAAAAAGATAATGAAAAACTTATAAATTCTTTAAAAGAAATGAGAGATTTAGGAAATACTTTAGTAGTTGTTGAACACGATACAGATACAATGATGGAAGCAGATTTTTTAGTTGATATTGGACCAGGTGCGGGAGAATACGGTGGACATATAACTTCAGCAGGTACACCCAAAGAAGTAATGAATGATGAAAATAGTTTAACGGGTAAGTTTTTAAGTGGTAAAGAATTTATCGAAGTTCCTAAAAAAAGAAGAAAAGGAAGTGGAAAATCACTTAAAGTCATTGGAGCTTCAGAAAATAACCTCAAAAATATAAATGTTAGTATTCCTCTTGGTAAATTTGTATGTGTCACAGGTGTATCAGGTTCAGGAAAATCAACACTTGTAAATGAAGTAATTCATAAAACTTTAAAATCGCATATTTATCATAGTAAAGAAATTCCTGGTAAAGTAAAAGAAATAAAAAATACAAATTTATTGGATAAAGTTATTTACATAAGTCAAGATCCTATCGGAAGAACTCCAAGGAGTAATCCAGCAACATATACTGGTGTATTTGATGAAATTAGAAATCTTTTTGCTAACATGAAGGAAGCTAAGATAAAAGGTTATGGACCTGGTAGATTTTCATTTAATGTAAAGGGTGGAAGATGTGAAGCGTGTTGGGGAGATGGAGTTAAGAAAATAGAGATGCACTTCTTGCCGGATGTATATGTACCTTGTGATGTTTGTGGTGGTAAGAGATATAATAGAGAAACTTTAGATGTTAAGTATAAAGGAAAAAATATATATGAAGTATTAGATCTAAGAGTTAATGAAGCATTAGAATTTTTTGAAAATGTTCCTAAAGTATATAATAAACTTAAAATACTAGAAGAAGTAGGGCTTTCTTATATGAAATTAGGTCAAAGTGCTCCAACTTTATCAGGTGGTGAAGCAGGAAGAGTTAAACTTGCTAAAGAATTACAAAAAAAACCTACTGGTAAATCAATATTTATTTTAGATGAACCAACAACAGGATTACATCAAGCGGATATAAAAAAATTATTAGTAATAATTAATAGAATAGTAGACCATGGAGATACTGCATTAATTATTGAACATAATTTAGATGTTATTAAGCAAGCTGACTATATCATAGATTTAGGACCTGAAGGTGGTAATAAAGGTGGAACATTATTAGGTGAAGGAACACCTGAAGACATAATAAAAATAAAAGAATCTTACACTGGTGAGTTTCTTAAAAAAATACTGTAAAGGAAAAATTATGACAAGTTACGAAGATAAAATTAGGAATCCTGGTTTAACAAGTACACTCAGTAGTTATGAACAAAGAGTTGCTAACCCAGGTTTTAGAAGTAATACATTTGAAAATAGAACTAGAAATATAGATACATCATTAATTGATTTTGGTTATTTAGATAATAATCCAGATGATAAAGAAATATTTTGGACATATTATTTATCAAATAAAAATATATTTGATGAAAAAATGAGAATTGATCCAGTTTTTGAAATGAAATTTTATGAATGTTTTTCAAGTTATTTAAATAGAAGAGGAAGATAGTATGAGTTACGATAATATAAAAATAGAAAACCTATTTGGTGATGTATATCTCAAAGTAAATCCGGATAGTGATAATTATTTTTATGATGGATTAATAGATTTTCATATGGTTATCAAAAAAGACAATCAAAATACATACACATATGATTTTAACATGGCAAATTCATTAGATGTACTTGAAAATAAATCTAAAATACCAAATGAAAAACTTGAAAAAAATTATATAAAATTAAGCGATTTTTTAAAAAATGCAAAGTATATTGGTCAATTTGGATATAGATCAAATAATCCTGAATACGAAGATGATTTTTATACTGATGAAGAGTGTTTATTTTTATTTGTTGGTGACACACATGCATTATATTTATCTGAAGACGAAAATGGTGAAGAAGTATTTGATATAATGGATAAAAGATTAATAAATAGTGGTTTAGAGTTCAGTGGAGACGTAAATAACTCATATAATAATCCAGAAAAAATAGAAAATATAATAAAAAGACATGGAATAGTTTCTTTTAGAAAAGCATTTGATAGAAACGAAGGCTTAGGTAAAACAAAATAAAACTTATGAAATCATTCATAAGTTTTTTTATTCAATATTATAGAAATATTAATATTAAAGTGCTATACTTGTATTAAGGAGGTAGCATTAATTATGGGATTAATTAAAGCATTCGCAGGAGCCTTAGGTGGCACATTTGCTGATCAATGGAAAGATTTTTATCAACCAGTATCAGGAGTACCTGCATCAGCAGCATTGTTTCCTGCTGTAAAAGTGGAACAAAATAATGATAGAGGTTCTAATACAAAGGGATCAGATAATATCATTACAAATGGAAGTAGAATTTTAGTGCCAGAAGGTACAGCATTAGTACTAATGCAAGAAGGTGGTATTACTGGACTTATTGCTGAACCAGGTGGATATACATTTAATAGTGAAGATGTAAACGCACAATCTATTTTTGCGGGAGACGGTATTATTTCACCACTTATTAAACAAACATGGGAAAGATTTAAATTTGGTGGAATGCCTGGATCTAATCAAATGGCTTTTTATGTAAATTTAAAAGAAATTCCAGGTAATAGATTTGGAACACAATCACAAATATTTTTTGATGATGCGTTTTTAAATACACAAGTTGGAGCTATAACTAGAGGAGCATATTCTCTTAAAATAATAGATCCACTTCTATTTATTAAACAATTTGTACCAATGGATATTATAAATAATAAAGGTATATTTGATTTTGCAGATGTAGATAATGCCGCTAATGAACAGTTATTTACTGAAGTAGTAGGTTCATTATCAGCAGCATTTTCTGCATATACAAATGATCCTTCAAAAGGAAATAGAATTTCTAAAATACAATCTGATCAAATAGGATTTGCTCAAAGTATGTCTGCAGCAGTGGAAGAAAACTATAGATGGAAAACTGATAGAGGTCTTGAAATAGTTAAAGTAGCATTAGCTGCAATTGAATACGATGAAGATACAAATAAACTTCTTAGTGATGTTAAAAAAGCAGATGCATTATCTGGATCAAGAGGAAATTCATTTATGCAACAATCAGTTGCTCGTGGTTTTGAAGCTGCAGGAAGTAATGAGTCTGGCGGTGGAGCTATGGGTATGGGATTCATGGGAATGGGTATGAATGCCGTAGGCGGAGCTATGGGTG
The DNA here is from genome assembly GCA_964368535.1 of uncultured Muribaculaceae bacterium. GTDB lineage: Bacteria > Bacillota_I > Bacilli_A > RF39 > UBA660 > CAKOSP01. The sequence continues at coordinate 22,880 of CAYJBC010000007.1, read as the reverse complement.
GTTTACAACAACAAGCACCAGCAGAAGCTAAAGAAGATCCATATGAAAAATTAAATAAACTTAAAGGTTTATTAGATAATAATGTTATATCACAAGAAGATTTTGATAAAGCAAAAGCAGAAATTTTAGGGAACATATAAAATGGAAGAAAAATCTGATAGCGCTACAGTATTAAAAACTGGTAAAAGTGAAAAAAATGGACAAAAAAAATGTTCAAGTTGTGGATCATCAGATATTTCATATGATATAAATGAAAAAAAATTAAAATGCAATTATTGTCAAACAAAATATGAACAAGTTAAACTAACTTCTATTGAAACTGATTTGAAAAAACTAAAAGGTAAAATAGTAGGTGAAGGAATAAAAAATATCGAAGAAGATTCAGAAGATGTGGTAACAATAAAGTGTAGTAGTTGTGGAGCAGAGGTTATTATAGATACAAACTCTGCACTACAATCTAGATGTCACTGGTGTAGAAATACTTTATCTATTAATGAAAAAATACCTAATGGTGCAGTCCCTGATGGTTTATTACCGTTTAGTGTAAAAAAAGAAGAAGCAAAATTAACTATAGAAAATTTTGTAGGCAAAAGAAAATTTTTTGCTCATCCTAAATTTAGAGAAGAATTTAAATCTGAAAATGTGATGGGAGTATTCTTACCATATATGATTGTAGATATATATGGTCATTCAGTATTAATAGGTTCTGGGGAACAACTTGTAAGAAGATATACTGTTACAGTTGGCAGTGGAGATAATAAAAGAACTGAAACTAGATATGATGCAGATCTATTTGGGATTAAAAGAGAATTTAATATTGAAGTAAGTGATCTAACTGTAGAATCAAATTTAGATAAATTAACACACAATAATAAAAATAAAACAACGAATATAATTAATTCAATTATGCCGTTTGATTTAGAAAATTGTGTAGAATATAATGCGAATTATATCAAAGGATATTCATCAGAAAAAAGAAACGTTAATATAGATGAAATTGATGATCTTATATTATCTCAAGCTAAAGATGTAGCAAAATTCAAAATAAATGAAACTCTAAAAAAATACGATAGAGGAGTAAAATGGGATACTGAACATATGGATATAATTGGAGAACAGTGGATTGCTGCATATCTTCCAGTTTGGCTTTATAGTTATCAACAAATTAAAGGTGATAATAAAATTTTACATTATGTTGCAGTAAATGGTCGTACCAAAGAAACAATGGGAAGTATTCCAGTTCATATACCAAAATTAGTCGCTGTTTCAGCAGTAATAGAAATAATTGCTGGTATAGCTATGTTACTCATAGACTTTGAATACGATTTCATATTTTTAGCTGCAGGTGTAATGTATTATTTTATAACTTATTCAAGATATCGTAATCAAGATGCAAGACACTTTCATGAAAGAGATACTAAATCAGCATATCATGATCTTGTTGAAGAAGAATCATATATCGAAAGAAGAAGAGGCTTAACAAGATCAACAATGAGCGGAGCTAATAACGATGTTATAAGTAATGAAAGTAAAGCAGTAAATCATATTGATAATATAAAAGAAAAATAAAAACGGTTTTAACCGTTTTTTTCTATTCTTTGTTTAATATATTTAAAAAAATCATAATCATATAAACCTTCTGGATGCCACTGTACACCTAATATATTTTCATATTCAATTGCTTCAACTACATTATCATCACTAACAGCACATACCTTAAAAACAGATGCAATTTTATCAAGACACTGTGTATGAGTAGAATTAACATCTAGTGTATGTGACTTATAAATTTCATTAAGAAAATTATTTTCATGTATATTAATATTATGAGTAGTACCTTCATGATTGGAAATTTTTTGTATTAAAGAACCTCCAAAGTAAACATTAAGAATTTGTATACCTCTGCATATACCTAAAATTAATTTCTTTTTTTTAAGAAATATTTCAATTAGTTTATAATCCAAAGAATCTTCATTAAAGTACTTGAAGTTATAATCAAAGTCGTGACTTTGGTTATAAAGGTTTGGATTTACATGAACAGGAGATCCAGTTAAAATAAGTCCATCACAAATGTTAGTAATTAACTCTAGATTAGTTTCTTGAACAATAGGGACTAAAGTGATATCTAATTTATCACAAATATCTTTTAGTTTTTTTGGAAGAGTAAAAGTTTCTCTTTCATTATTTTCACTATAACGAAGTGTAACCGCTATTAACATAATTTATCACCTATTAATAATATATTATAAAGATAAATAAATTGCAATTTGTTTCAAAAAAATATATAATTAAAAAGAAGGATGTGTTATTTTGAATCCAGTATTAATAAAAATTGGCGGTTTTGAAATTATGTGGTACTCAGTGCTTATTTTATTAGGAGCAATATTAGGTATATTTTTACTAATGAAAGAATCAAAAAAATTTGGATATAAAAAGGAATTAATATTTGATTTAGCTTTTTGGACTATAATATTTGGAGTATTAGGAGCAAGAATATATTATGTGATTTTTAATTTTTCAATATATCAAAATGATCCACTTGCTATATTTAAAATATGGGAAGGGGGCCTTGCGATACATGGTGGTTTAATATTCGGAGTAGGAACCATAGTACTATATTGTTATAAACATAAAATAAATTTTTTGAAAGTTCTCGATATGGCTGTTCCATCAGTTATTTTAGCGCAAGCAATAGGTAGATGGGGAAACTTTTTTAATAGTGAAGCACATGGACCAGTTACTTCAATTGAAACTTTACAAAATTTAAATATTCCGGAGTTTATAATCGATGGCATGAATATAAATGGTAATTATTATCACCCAACATTTTTTTATGAATCTTTATGGTGTTTTCTAGGATTTGTAGTAATAATACTTATTAGAAAAATAAAATATATAAAATGTGGACAACTTTTATCAATATATTTAATATGGTATGGAGTAGGAAGATTTTTTATTGAATCACTAAGAACTGATTCTTTAATGGCTAGTGGATTCAAAGTGGCTCAAATTATATCTATAATTATGATAATAATAGGTATTGCAGGAACAATATATATAAATAGAAAAGGTAAATATGAAAACCTTTATAGTGCAGATGAAAAAGGTGCTAAATTTTAGGAGGATAAATGTACGATTTAATAATAATAGGAATGGGTATATCAGGAATATCTGCAGGGTTATATGCAAAACAAGCTAATTTAAATGTATTAATGTTTGAAGGAAGAATGCCAGGTGGTCTTTTAAATAATATAGATAAAGTAAGCAACTTTGTAGGAAAAAAGACAATTAGTGGGCCAGATTTTGCTATGGATTTATTTACACAAGTTAATGAAGAAAATATACCATACAAAAACGAAAAAATAATAAAAGTAGAATTAGAAAGTAGAGTTAAAAAAGTATATACAAAAGATGATGTATATGAAACTAAAAATATAATAATTGCAACAGGAAGAATACCTAAATTTTTAGGACTACCTAATGAGGAAAAATTACTTGGAAGAGGATTGTCAACATGCGCTTTATGTGATGGTTCATTTTACAAAGATAAAATAGTAGTAGTAGTAGGTGGAGGAAATAGCGCACTTCAAGAATCAATTTACTTATCAAATATAGCAAGTGAAATAAATATAGTAATTAGAAAAAACAAATTTTCTGGAAGTGAAGCGCTAATTAATGAAGTACTAGAGAAAAAAAATATTAATGTTATATATGAAGAAGAAATAGCAAGTATTAATGAAGTAGAAGATAAAGTTTCTAGTGTTACACTTAAAAGTGGTAAAGAAATTAATACAGATGGAGTATTCATATATACTGGATGGGTACCTAATAATGAGTTAGTTAAAGATTATGGCATATTAAATAGATTTGGTTATATAGAAGTAAATGAAAATTTTGAAACTAGTATAAATAGAGTTTATGCGGTTGGAGATATAATAAAAAAAGATATGTATCAATTAATAACAGCAGCATCAGACGGTGCAAAAGCAGTAGATCACATAATAAAAAATTAGAAAAATCTAATTTTTTTTATTGAAATCTATGTGAAATATTGTATGGAATGATGTAAGTAAACATAAAATATGTTATACTATGCATACAGGAGGAATTATGAAATTATATAATACATTAACCAGAAAAGTAGAAACATTTATTCCATGGAATGAAAAAGAAGTTACAATGTATACGTGTGGACCAACTGTTTACCACTACGCACATATTGGAAATTTAAGAACATATATAATGGAAGATATCCTTGAAAAAACCTTGATTTATTTAGGATATAATGTTAAAAGAGCAATGAATATAACTGACGTTGGACATCTTTCAAGTGATGCTGATACTGGTGATGATAAAATGGTTGAAAGTGCGAAAAAAGAACACAAGAGTGTACTTGATATAGCTAAATTTTATACTGATGCTTTTTTTGAAGATGCAGAAAAATTAAACATTAAAATTCCAGATATTGTTAGTCCAGCAACAGATAATATAGATAATTATATAAAAGTTATTGAAAAACTTATTGCATCCGATTACGCTTATGAAGCAGGGGGGAATATTTATTTTGATACATCAAAATTAGAAAAATATTACACATTGACAAATAACAGTTCAGAAGATATTTTAAACGGTGTTAGAGATACAGTTGAAGTAGATAATAATAAAAAAAATAAAAACGATTTTGTATTATGGTTTACTAAATCAAAATTTGATGATCAAGATTTAAAATGGGAAAGTCCTTTTGGTATAGGATATCCAGGGTGGCATATAGAATGTACTGGAATTTCTATAAATAATTTAGGAGAATATTTAGACATTCACTGTGGAGGAGTAGATAATATATTTCCACATCATACAAATGAAATAGCACAAAGTGAGGCCTACTTAGGTCATCCTTGGTGTAAGTACTGGGTTCATGGAGAATATTTAAATGACTCAACTGGAAAGATGAGTAAAAGTAAAGGTAAAACATTAACGTTATCAACAATAATTGAAGAAGGATATAAACCTCTTGCTTACAGATTAATGTGTTTGATGAGTAATTATCGTAGTCAATTAACATTTTCTTATGAAGCTTTAGATGGTGCACAAAATACATATAATAAATTAAAGAACAAAGTTATTAATTTAAATAAAGAAGGAATATTAAATGATACTGAATTTAATAAATACAATGATTTATTTAAAAATTTTATTAGCGATGATTTAAATATAGCTAGTGCAATAACATTAGTTCATGACGTTTTAAAAAGTGATTTAAATGATTATACAAAATATAAATTAATAGAAAGTTTTGATAAAGTATTATCTTTAGATTTAATAAAAGAAGAAAAATTGAAAATAGATGAAAATTATATCAACGAAATGATTAGTAAAAGAAATGAAGCTAAACAAAATAAAGATTTCAAACTAGCTGATAGTATAAGAGATGAATTATTAGCACAAAATATAGTATTGTTAGATACAAGAGAAGGGACAAAATACGAGGTTAAATTATGACATTCACAGAAGATTTAATATTTTTATTAGTAATACTTGCTATACCAATGATTGCCCAGTTTAGGGTTACATCAAGTTTTAAAAAATATACTAAAATTAAAACTAATAAGGTAATTAGCGGACAAGAAGTAGCACAAAAAATTCTAAAAGCGAATGGTCTTGATAATGTTTATGTAGTTGAAACAAAAGGTACATTATCTGATCATTATGATCCAAAGAGAAAAGTTGTTAGATTATCACACGATATTTTTCATGGAGAATCAGTAGCATCAATGGCTGTAGCAGCTCATGAAGTTGGTCATGCTATTCAAGATAAAGAAGGGTATATCTTTATGAAAATTAGATCACTTATTTTTCCAATAGTGAATCTAGGAACAGGATTATCTTATATTATAATTATGATAGGTGTTATAGCACAGGCTTTAAATTTAATATATTTAGGTATTGCATTAACAGCACTAGGATTAGTATTTCAGTTAGTAACATTACCTGTTGAATTTAATGCAAGTAGTAGAGCTAAAGAAGAAATAGCTAAACTTGGTTTAGCAAGTGGCGCTGACAACGAAGGAATTAGTAAAATGTTAAGTGCAGCAGCACTTACATATGTTGCTGGAGTTCTTGCTAGTGCCCTTCAAATAATTAGATTATTATTAGTATTTGGTGGAAATGACGATTAGTATGGAAGAAATATTTCAAAGAAGAAGTATTCGGAAATATTCTAAGAAAAATATAACAAATGAAGATATTAACAAAATAATTAAGGCTGGTATGAATGCTCCATCATCCTGGAATTCAAAACCATGGGAATTTATTGTAATTAATGATAAAAGTATATTAGAAAAATTGTCAAATGTAACAGAATTTTCGAAAATGATAAATGATGCAGATAAAGCAATTGTTGTGTTTGGTAAAGATGAAAAAAAACACTGGCAACAGGATTTAGCAGCATGTACACAGAATATACTTTTAATGGCAACTAGTTTAGATATAGGAACATGTTGGATAGGTGTAGCACCAGACGAAACAAATGAAAATAAAGTTAGAAAAATATGTAATATACCTAATGAATATAGACCATTTTCAATTATATCTATGGGTTATTCGGATAAAGAAAAAGAACCTAATAATGTATTTGATGAAGAAAAAATTCATTACAACATATTTTAGATTCCAAAATAACCAGTTGATGGATCAACAAAAATAGGTAATAGTGGTGGATTAAAAGTGAAAATTATATAAAAAATCCACAAGTTTAAAATTAATAATACGGATACATACCAAGGTATAGTATCCTTTATTTTGTTGTAAATGTGAGTAAATAATAAAGTGGAAATAATGTTCGAAAATAATAATAGTAATATATCTATTAAAACTAGATCAATTCCAAAGGCTTCAGTGTAAGTGTAATATAGAAGTGGGATAGTCAAAATACCTACAATGATAGAAATAAATAAAGAAAAAAAGTATTTATTAACATCAAGTTTTTTATGAATAAAAAAGAAGGATGTAAAAATAATAATATACGGAAATAAAATCATTTTGGTATGTTCCCATATACTCTCATTTATTGGAGCAATTAAAGCAATTAAAATATTTTCATTACTTAAATCAAATAAAAAATGAAATAAAGCACCTAACAAAAATAATAAAGGAATAATTATTAAAATAAATTTTTTGCCTAATTTCATAAAAAATCACCCATTAATACTTTATGTAATTATGAGTGATATATGTATAAATTTATTTTATTCTTGCATCGCCGATATTTTTACTGGCTTCCCATTCATTTTCTGAAATAGTATAAACTGGCTTGTTTGGAAAATTTAATTTAATTAGCATCGATATTTCTTCATAAGTAATCGATGAATTATCTGATATTAAATTGAAAATAATTGAAAAGTGACTATTAAAATTATTATGACTGAAAATTGTGTAATTAGATAGTCTGATATATTCAAATAATACTTTTGTTGCATTTTTTTGTTTTGTACTTAATCCATTATATGAATTCAAAACTTGCATTAAACTTTTTTCATTCACAGTATTTAAAGCTATGTTCATTAATTCATCATCTAAACTCATAATTGCAAGTTCAGTTAATAAATATTCATTGTCTTTATAACCCGTAAAAACCAGCAGTTTTTTGAAATGATTATTATTTTTTAGTGCATCCACTATTGTATTGAATTTATTGTTATCCATTTTTATCTCCGATAAACTAATTATACTATTTTTTTAATAAAAATCAAGGTATATATTGACAACTTAAAAATAAAATAATAGTATAAATCTATAGGAAGTGATTAATAATGGATTTGAAAAATAAATTATTGAAAGCTTTAGACAATATGATGTACAAATTGCCTAAATTAATATTCAAAAATGTTCCAAATGGGTTTACAATATCCAGGCTTATAAGTGGGCTTGGAATTATGTCGTACTTAATAGTCTCTGGTATAACTAATACTGTCTTAATGGGGCTTTGGTTTGGTGCAACTGCACTGACAGATTTTATAGATGGAGCACTTGCCAGAAGATATAATATAGAAAGTAAATTTGGAGCACTTTTTGATGCAATAAGTGATAAAACTAATGTTGCTATTGGTTTAGTTTTGATATTTATGGGAGCTATTCCTGAATGGAGTTTACTTCTTTGTCTTAGAGATGTATATGTAAGCAAAAAAAGTCATCAGTATATAAATGATAACAATTCAAAAGAAGAAATTAAAAATAAAAAAATAAATGAACTTGATTACTTAAAACCATCTATATTTGCCAAAACTAAAATGTGGTTACAATCTCTAGGTATTATGAGTAGTATATTACTATATAATAATGAAGAGTATGATATTGTAAAAGAAACATTATTTAGTCTCGCAATCATTGTTTCAGTTTATGATATGTTTTATGTTAGGGAATATGTAGAAGATAAACAAAAAGAAAAGTTAGAACGAGAAGTAAATAACACACTAGAAAAATATGATATTCAAGAGGAAATTAATATAAAAAATATTAACATAACTAAGCCTTCATTGTATACTACATTTACAAATTATAGCAACCAAGAAAATTATGTTAGAGTTAGAAAAATGAAATAACTCTTTTTGTTTGTAAAAATAGTAAATTTAAGATATAATATGTATGGTTTTGAAAGGGGTACAATATGAATGAATTGGATATATTAAATTATATTTACAACAAGCTTAATTTAGAAAATAATTTAAGTGAAGGAGAAATAAATTTATTTTGTTTAAATATATCTAAAAATTTTTTAAACAATAGTAATTCCGGTAACACTTTAGGTAGAACATTAGAAACAATAGAAAAACACATGTCGAATTTAATTAGTGTATTAAAAATAATAGGCTTTAGTGAAAAGGAAATAATTCAAATAATAAATAATGAGCCTACACTTATAGGAAATGAAATATCATCTTTTTTAGAAAAGTATTTTATTTTAAATTTAGTAGATACAAATGCTGAATCAAAAAAACAATTTGTACTAAAAAACACAAAAGATTTAAGAACTAGTGAAGCAACTATAATTAGAAGGTATTTATTTTTAATAAATACACCTTATCCTAAAAATTATACATATAGACTTTTGATCACTAATTCAAAATCAGAATTTTTTGATGTATTTAAAATATCATCAAAAATGTTTGAAGAAAGCGTAACAGAGAAGGAAAAAGAAAAATATTTTAAAACTTATCCATATAAAAAATATAAATTAGAAAATAAAGAAGAATTTAATAAAAATTTAAATTTAATAGAATATGATCAAAGTTTTCTTGATGATATCTATAAATTAGAAAGTAATAATGAATTGTTGAATTTTTATTACTCAACAAAAAGGAAAGGAGAATTAAGATGTTAAAAGTTATAGATGTAAGTTTAAAATTTGGTACAAAGATGCTATTTGATAACGTAAATTTAGATTTTGGAAATAATTGTTATGGTTTAATTGGAGCAAATGGTGCAGGTAAATCAACATTTTTAAAACTATTAAGTGGCGAACTTGAAACTACTAAAGGTGAAATTATAACTGGTAAACATGAAAGAATAAGTGTTCTTAAACAGAATCATCATATGTATGATGAAATAACAGTAATTGATACAGTTATTATGGGTAATAAAGAACTTTATGATATCATGATTGAAAAAAATGAAATATATCAAAAGGAAGATTTTACAGATGCAGATGGAATAAGAGCAGGGGAACTTGAAGGTATTTTTGCTGAAATGAATGGATGGGGAGCAGAATCAGAAGCTGCCATAGTTTTAGCTGGGCTAAATATACCAAATGACCTTCATTATTTAAAAATGAAAGAATTAAAAGATAGTGACAAAGTAAAAGTTCTTCTTGCACAAGCTATCTTTAGAGAACCAGATATATTACTTTTAGATGAACCTACAAATGGTTTAGATATGAAAAGTAAAGCTTGGCTGGAAGAATTTTTAATAGAATTTAAAAATACTGTAATTGTTGTATCTCATGATAGACACTTTTTAAATAAAGTATGTACTCATATGGCAGATATAGATTATGGTAAGATAAAAATGTTCGCAGGAAATTATGATTTTTGGTATGAATCTAGTGAACTAATTCAAAAACAAATGAGAGATTCAAATAAAAGAAAAGAAGAAAAAATAAAAGAATTACAAGACTTTATAGCAAGATTTAGCGCTAATGCATCTAAATCAAAACAAGCTACATCTAGAAAAAAATCTTTAGAAAAAATTGAACTTGATGATATAAAACCTTCAAATCGTAAATATCCATTTATAAATTTCGAATTTGAAAAGGGTTTAACGGGTGAAATATTATATTTAAGTAATATTAATCTAGAAATAGATGGAAAAGTTATTCTTAAAAATTTTAGTTTAAATGTTAACAAAGATGATAAAATAGCCTTAATAGGTAATAATGAAGTAGCAAAAACTTATTTATTAAAAATAATATCAGGAGAAATAACTCCTGATAGTGGTACTATCAAACTTGGTTCAAATACAAAGCTAAGTTATTTTGCTAAAAATCATGATGATTTATTTGATAAAGATTATATAATGACTGATTGGCTTAGACAATATAGCCCAGATACAGATGAAACATTTGTAAGAGGTTTCTTAGGAAGAATGCTTTTTAGTGGTGATGATGTATTAAAAAAAGTAAATGTACTTTCAGGTGGAGAAAAAGTAAGATGTGTTCTTTCAAAAATAATGCTTGAAAAAAGTAATTTTTTACTTATGGATGAACCAACAAATCATTTAGATATAGAATCAATTACTTCTTTAAATAAAGCATTAGAAAATTATAATTCTTCATTTATAATTTCTACATATGATCAGCAGTTAATAGACACTACCTGTAATAGACTTATTGAAATAAAGGAAGATGGTGGTTATAGAGATAGATATATGTCATATGATGAATATATTGAAAAATTTTACAATTAAAGTGCAACTGCACTTTTTTATTTTACAAAAAATATTTTTACTGCTATAATGTAAGCATAGGAGAGTGTGTTTTATGGTAGAAAATGATTTAGAAATGGTGGCTGATGTTTCTTCAGCTATAATTGGTATGATGCTGATATTTGTAGGGGCATTGTTACTTGTAGCGTTAGTAATATATATAATTATGGGGATAACATTGTTTAAATTTAATAAATTAAAATTTGGAAAAGGAACAGCCTTAGCATGGATTCCAATATGTAATATATATTTAATGGGAAAACTTACAATAAATAAATTAGTAGGATGGATACTAGTAGTAGGTATGTTTGCAACTGGTACCTCAACAGTAACAATAAATGGTGATGCTACTACATACAGTTTCTTGCCTCAAAGCATAGCACCAGCTTTTAATACATTATATGGAATATTTACATTTATAATATTCATAATGATGTTAGTTAAATATTTTTCGTTAAAAAAAGAAAAAAAGAATGAAAATAATGCACAACCAGTTATGGAACAACCGATAACTCAAACAGTTGAGCCACAACCAGTAGTTCAACCAGTTATGGAACAACCGATAACTCAAACAGTTGAGCCACAACCAGTAGTTCAACCAGTTATGGAACAACCGATAACTCAAACAGTTGAGCCGCAACCAGTAGTTCAACCAGTTATGGAACAACCGATAACTCAAACAGTTGAGCCACAACCAGTAGTTCAACCAGTTATAGAACAACCGATAGCTCAAACAGTTGAACTACAATCCGTTGCTCAGCCAGTCGAAAATTTAGATAATAACAATCAAATTTAGATAAAAATAAACAAGATTCATTCTTGTTTTTTTCTAGTTATAATGTTATATTAAGTATACAAAAAAGGAGGACATATGTTTGAGTTAGTTTCTAAATTTAAACCAAGTGGTGATCAGCCACAGGCAATAGAAGAATTAGTTAATGGTATAGAAAATGGTGAGAAGCATCAAGTTCTTTTAGGTGCAACAGGTACAGGAAAAACTTTTACTATGGCTAATGTTATTGCAAAAATAAATAAACCAACATTAGTTCTGGCTCACAATAAAACTTTAGCGGGACAATTATATTCAGAATTTAAAGAATTATTTCCAAACAATCACGTAGCATATTTTATTAGCTATTATGATTATTACCAACCAGAAGCATATGTCCCTTCAAGTGACACATATATTGAAAAAGATTCATCGATAAATGATGAAATAGATGAAATGAGACATAGTGCAACAAGTGATTTAATTAATTATAAAGATGTAATAGTTGTTGCATCTGTTTCATGTATCTATGGAATTGGTGAAAAAGAAGAATATGCTAATAATATGTTAGTATTTAATTTAGGTGAGAAAAGAGAAAGAAAAGATATAATTAATAAATTGATTGATATGACTTATGAAAGAAATGACTTAGATTTTCATAGAGGAACTTTTAGAGTTAGAGGGGACTCAATAGATATAGTTCCTGTAAATGAAAAAGCAAACGCTATAAGAGTGATTTTAGAAGACGGAGTAGTAGATGATATTTACACATTTGATCCATTAACAGGAGCTATTGTGTCAAGAAAAAAATCAATTACCATATCTCCAGCATCTCATTTTGTTGTTGGAAATGAAAAAATGACTGAGGCTATTAACAGAATAGAATCAGAACTTGAAGAAAGACTTGAATTTTTTGAAGAAAATGGAAAACTAATCGAAGCACAAAGAATTAAAGAAAGAACTAAATATGATTTGGAATTATTAAGAGAAACAGGTTTTTGTTCTGGGGTAGAAAATTATTCAAGACATTTAGCTCTGAGAGGCGAAGGAGAAACTCCATCAAGTTTAATGCACTTTTTTCCAGAAGATTTTTTACTTTTTATTGATGAATCACATGTAACACTACCGCAAGTAAGAGCAATGTACAATGGAGATAGAATGCGTAAGCAAACACTTGTTGATTATGGATTTAGACTTCCCAGTGCACTTGATAATAGACCACTTAAATTTGAAGAGTTTGAAAATTTAAAAAAACATACAGTATATGTTTCAGCAACTCCAGGAGATTATGAATTAGATAAAACTGGAGGAGTAATTGCGGAGCAAATAATTAGACCTACTGGGTTATTAGATCCAATTATAGAAATAAGAAAAAGTGAAGGTCAAATAGATGACATTGTAAATGAAATAAACATGCGTAAAGAAAAAAATGAAAGAGTATTAATCACAACATTAACAATTCGTATGAGTGAAGAATTAACTAGTTACTTAAAAGGTATGAATATAAAAGTAGCATATCTACACAGTGAAGTTAAATCATTAGAAAGACTTAAAGTTATAAGAGATTTAAGATTAGGTGTATATGATTGTGTTGTAGGAATTAATTTACTTCGTGAAGGACTTGACATACCTGAAGTAAGTTTAATATGTATATTAGATGCAGACAAACAAGGTTTCTTACGTAGTAATCGAAGTTTAATACAAACAATAGGTAGAGCTGCAAGAAATGAAGAAGGAAGAGTAATCATGTACGCAGATACTATTAGTGAAGCTATGAATAGTGCGATTGAAGAAACTGAAAGAAGAAGAAATATTCAAGAAGAATATAATAAACAACATGGTATCACACCAAAAACAATTATAAAAGAAATAAAAGCACTTATATCAAATGATATAGATAAAAAAGATGTATCTAAAAAAATGACTAAAAAAGATGCGAAAATTATGATAGAAAAAATAGAAGAAGAAATGTACGAAGCAGCAAGAGTAATGGATTTTGAAAGAGCAATGGAATTAAGAGATATATTATTAGAAATGAAAAAATAGAGTAAAGTAGATTTAATTACCTAGTAAAGTTAAATAAATTAGTATATACTATAAGTAAAGTAGTGTATCTAGTTGACAAATAAGAATATTGTGATAGAATTTTATGAGGTGGTTTTTATGAAAAATATTTATGTTTTTGGACACAGGAATCCTGATACTGACAGTGTATGTTCCAGTATAGCTTTAGCATACTTAAAAAATGAACTAGGACATAAAGCGGTTCCTAAAATATTAAGTGATGTTAATAAAGAAACAGATTTTGTATTAAATTATTTTAACATAAAAAAACCAGAATATATAAATGATATTAAAGTAAGAATTAAAGATGTTAAATATGAAAAAAATTTAGTAATCGATAGTAACTTATCAATTATGGAAGGTTATCAAAAAATGTCAGATAATCATACAACAGCAATTCCGTTAGTTGATGAAAATAAAAAATTAACTGGTTATGTTACTTTAAAAGAAATAACTAAATATTTATTTTCTAACCACAAACAATATTTAAATACTTCGCTTGAAAATATTACTAAAACATTAAACGCAAAAGTATTAGTTAAAAACAGTGATTATATTGAAGGTAAAGTTGCAGTTGCGGGACTAGATAACAGTACATTTAATGATGAAATAAAAGTATCAGAATACGATATTATTGTATTAGGAAATAGACCAAAAATATTAAGTCACGCGATAAATAATGATGTTAAACTAATTATATTATCATTTGGTAGTAAAATAGATAAAAAACTTCTTAAAAAGGCTGAAAAAAATAATGTAACAATTATAAGAACAGAATTAGATAGTTTTAATATAGCTAATAAAATAGGTGCTGCTAATAGTATCAAAACAATTAATACTAATAAATCACCAGTAGTGGTTTATGATGAAGATTTTTATTTAGATTTTATAAATAAAAAACATAAAGCAAACCATACTAATTTTCCAGTAGTAAATAAAAAAGGTGAATGTTTAGGTTTAATAAGAATAACAGGCTCAAATAAATATAATAAACAAAGAGTTATTTTAGTTGACCATAATAGTTTTGCACAATCTGCTGTAGGTATTGAAGAAGCAGAAATTCTTGAAATAGTAGATCATCACAATTTAGGAGCAATTGGGACAACGTCTCCAATTAATTTTAGAAGTATGATAGTTGGTTGTACATCAACAATTATATATAATATGTTTTTAGAAAACAAAATAACAATACCAAAAGATATTGCTGGAATAATGTTGTCTGCAATTATATCGGACACATTACTATTTACATCACCAACTTGTACTAAATTTGATAAGCAAGTTGCAGAAAAATTAGCTAAAATTGCAAAAATAAATGTAACAAATTATGGTAATGAAATGCTTAAAGCAGGAAGTTCTTTAGTAGGAATGAGTGTTAAAGATATAATTTATAGTGATTATAAATCGTTTGAAATGAATAATAAAAAAATTGGTATATCAATAGTTCTGACTACAGATTTCGAAACTATGAAAGATAAAACACCAGAAATAGTTGAATATCTAGATTCTAAAATTGAAAATGGATATGACTTATCAGTTATGTTTGTAACTGATATTATAAAAAATGGGTCATATATAATATATAATTCAGAAGCTGAAGAAATTATTAAAGAAAGCTTTAGCATAAAGAATATACATCAAGGTATATTTGTAAAAGAATTGATTTCTCGTAAAAAACAAATGCTTCCAAGTATTCTAGATACTATGGGATTATAAAAGATTGTTAATTATTAACAATCTTTTTTTAATATATCATTAGCGGCAATTATACCTGTTGCAGCAGCTGTAACAATATTACCAGCTTTACCAGCACCATCTCCGATAAAATAAATATCTTCATTTTTTAGTTTCATATTTTTATCAGTTGTTATTTCGTTACTAAAAAATTTAATTTCCGGACCATAAAGAAGTGTTTCTCCATTATTAACACCTGGAATAATTTCAGAAAGTATTTCAAGTCCCTCAAGAATATTAATAATAATTCTATGAGGCATTACTAGTGCTAAATCTCCTGCAACTACGTCTTTAAGAGTAGGCTCTAAAAAACCTTTATTTATACGATCAATAGTGCTTCTTCTTCCAGAACGTAAATCTCTTAGAGACTGTACAATAGGTTTGCCATCTCCAAGTGTATTAGCTATTTTTGCAATTGATTCGCCGTATTCTCTAGTATTAGTAACTGGTTCAGTTAGATTAACTTTGGATATAAATGCAAAATTAGAATTTTTGGACTTAGTATCTTTTAATGCATGACCATTAACACATATATAACCATTATAATTTTCTTTAGCAACGAACCCCTCAGGATTTGTACAAAAAGTTCTTATTTGATCATTATAAGTTTTAGTTTTAATAAATATGGTTGGATCATAAATAGTATCTGTAATAGATTTTAAAATTTCTTTTCTAACTTCAACTCTAACACCAATTTCAATACTTTGTGATACATAGGGAATATTATATTTATCAGCTATTTGCTGAACCCATTTTGCGCCAGTTCTACCTGGAGCAACAATTATTTTTTTTCCATCAAAGTTTTCTTTACCGGATGTAACAGTATAAAAACCATTATTTTTAATAATATCTTCTACATCAACTAATTCCCTAATTTCAACATTATTCTTTTTTAAATGAGTAGTGAAATCATGAATATAACCTGGTAGTTTATCACTACCTAAATGCTTTTGTTTAATAATTAACAAGTCAGCACCAATTCTTGTGATTTTTTCTTTTATATCATTGGCAACATCAATGTTTTTAGGGAAAATTTCTGAATCCATATTAAATTCATTAAATATTTTTTCAGTTTCATCGATTATATTATAAGCTTCATTTTGACTCAAATATTTGAATAAATCGGATTTTCCTAACTTGGGTATAAAATTAAGCTTACCATCAGAAAAAGTTCCTGCCCCGCCATAACCACTAAGTATTGCACACGGAGAACAATTAATACATTTATTACTTTTTTTCATTGGACAATTTCTTTTGTCTGCAAATCTACCTTTTTCAAGTATTAGTATTTTAAGATTTTTATTTTCTCTATTTAATTTATAAGCAGCAAATAGACCTGCTGGACCTGCACCAATTATAATTACATCATACATATATAACCCTCCAAGGTTATTATAACACTAATCACAAAAAAACCAACTATTTTATATAGTTGGTTAATTATAAATATTGGTAGCGACGGGGGGATTCGAACCCTCGACCTACCGGGTATGAACCGGTTGCTCTAGCCAGCTGAGCTACATCGCCATTTCGCCAATAAATAGATTATAACAAAAACTTAATTAAAATGCAATATTGAAAGGCTATTTTTTTTATGATATAATTTTTTTAGGAAGTGAATTATGAATAGTAAAAATAAAGTGTTTATGGTATTTGCAATAATTGCAACACTAGCTATTGTAGGGCTATGTACATATGCGGTATTTAATTATACAACACCGCTAAATGAAAATGATAGCGATATAGCACAGTTCAAAGAAGAATATGAAAGTTTAAACGGGTTAGAAGATGATGTTAGAGATAATACACACACAACATTAAAAATAGATGAAAATGCTCAAATATATTATAAAACAGATGAAGAAATAGTTGAATTTATGAATAACGAACAGGGAATAATTTATTTTGGTTTTTCTGACTGCCCATGGTGTAGAGCTATGATTGAAACCCTTATAAGCGCTACAGTAGATAAAGAAATAAATTTATATTATGTTGATATTTCCAATTCGAGAAATACTTATGCTTTTCAAAATGGAGAAGTGACTGAAACAGAAAAGGGAACAGATGCTTATTATGAAATAATAGATTTTCTAGATGGAAAATTACCTGAATATAATGTTAAAAATGAAAATGATGAAATATTAAGCACAAACACTAAAAGGTTATATGCTCCAACAATAGTTACAGTAAAGGATGGAACATTAGTAGATTTATATTCTCCAGGAAGTAATGATATAGCTGATCCATACGAAAAAGCAACAGATAAAGAAGCAAATGATATGTATACAAAATTTTTGAAAATGATCAGTGATTTAGAAAATGCAAGTTGTGATATAAATGCTAGTACTGGGTGCTAGTTTTTTTCTTGTTAAAATAAGAAAAATGTTGTATAATTTTTATAGTAATAGGGTGATAAAATGGCAAGAAGAGAAAATAAACATGTTAATATAGAAAATACTGAGTTAAAACCAACTACAATAGGATATATTTCGAATAAGAAAAAAAGTTCATGGCCACTAATTTTAATATTTATTATATTAATCGCAGTAGTTTACTTTTTACCTGAAATAACTGAATATATTGAAAACTATAGAGAAGAAAAAAATGTTAATAATGGTGATGTTAATAATGTGACTCCAGAAGTTGATGAAGATGATTCAACTGATAATATTCAAAATGATGAAGTAGAAAAAAGTGCTTATACAGAAAATTTAATTTTGACTGAGGAATTATTTAGTATTGAAAAAATTATATTAGAAGAAGAAAATTCTTCGTTTGTTATAGTTAATACAGCTGAAGAAGAAATAAACTTTACAAATGGCCATTATTATTTAGAAATTTTCACAGAGGATAACACATTAATAACAAGAATTTCACTAGACAAAGCTGGAAAAATTGATGTTGAAGAAGATTATGAATTTACTACTGGTTCCGTGACTAATGCAAAATATTTAAGAATTATGAGAATTATGCCAGAAGATTACCCATCAATAAATTTGAATATTGATGAGGATTCTAATATGCAAAATTTAGTATGCACTCTTGAAGAAACTGAAACTATATATTTATTTGAAGATAATAAATTGAAAAAAATTGAAAGTACTACGAGCATTTCAGTTGATGATGATAACTATGATTCAAATGTAAGTTTTTATAATTCAATGCATGATAGTTTAGGTGTTATCGTTGGTATTGAAACAGATATGCGTACATCAAATGATATAACATATTTTATAACTGAAGTTGATTTAACTGAATATAAAGAAACAGATGAGTATGAATTAACATTTGAATTAGATACATTAGCAAAAGATATTAACTTTATATCAGAGTCAAATGGAGAGGAATGTAAATAAAAATGAATTTATCTATCAACGATTTTGAAGGACCTCTAGATTTACTTCTTCATTTTGTCAAAACGGCAAAAATGGATATATATGATATCGATACAAAATTTATAATTGAAAAATATTTAGAATTTATAAACTCTACTGATAAAAAGGATCTAGATAATATTAGTGAATATTTAGTGATGGCAGCTGAATTAATTCATTTAAAAAGTAAACTTTTAATAAATGATGATAGTGATACTAATAGTGATTATGAAATAAATAGTGAAGAAGATTTGAAAAACAAACTTATTGAATATGAAAAATATAAAAGTGTTTGCGATGAGTTTAGAAATTTTGAAGAAAATCGAAAAGATTTTTACACAAAAGTTCCTGAAAATCTATCTGACTTTAAAACAGAAAATAAGCTTTCTGATGATATTTCTTTAAACGACTTAGTTAATGCATTTTTGGAATTAAAAAAAAGAAAAGAATATAATAAACCAATAAACACAAGAATAACAAAAAAAGAACTTAGTGTTGAAGAGAAAACTAATTTTATTAAAGAAAAAATAAAAAATAATAAAAAAATAACATTTATAGAATTATTTGAAAATGATACAAAAGAAGAACTTGTAGTTACATTTTTATCAATATTAAATTTAAGTAAAGAAAATGTTATACACATATATCAAGATAAAAATTTTGATAACATATTTATAGAAGGGAAAAGTCATGAATAATTTAGCCGTACTAGAAGGTTTACTTTTCGCAGTAGGTGACGAAGGTTTAACACTTGATAAAATATCTGAAGTACTTGAGATACCAGCTGATAAAGTAAAAAAACTTTTAGTAGAATTAAAAGAAATTTATGAAGATGAAAAAAGGGGAATAAGAATATCTTTTTTAGGCGAAACATTTAAATTAACTACTAAAAAAGAGCATAAAGAATACTACCAAAGATTAATACAAAATAATAAGACTGATATTCTAAGTAATGCCGCGCTTGAAACACTAGCAATTATTGCTTATAACCAGCCAATTACTAGAGTTGAAATAAATGAACTTAGAGGTATAGAGTCATCACATATTATACGAAAACTTTTGGCAAGAGATTTAATTAAGGTATCAGGGAAATCTGATTTACCAGGGAATCCAAATTTATACAGAACAACAAGTGATTTTTTAGATTATTTTGGACTAGCGTCGATCGATGATTTACCAGAAATAAATGTAGAAATAAAAACAGAAGAAGATGACAAAGAATTATTTACATCTATATATAAGGAAAAAGAATTATAATACGGGTGGATTATTTGTTCGAAATCCTGTTTCGATAAAATAGTTAAATATTAAAGCAAATCCAAATAATATTAAAACACTACCAAATAATCTTCTTTGTTCTAAAGAAGCATCTAAACCTGCTTCTTTTTTTTGTCTATAAAAATTATAGTTTCTAGCTACGATTACAACATAAATAATAAATGAAATAATTAAACCCCATAAAAAAATAGTATTAGCTCTTGCTCTTAAACATTCGTCATTTGTTTTTAAAGCATCAATTAAAATATTATCACCAATAATATTAGTTACACCAACAATTATGAATACAATAGATAATAGTTTTTCAGTATTTACACTTTTAATTTCTTCAGCTATATCACTCATACTAAAATATATGAAATAATTAAAAAATTATTTCTTTCAAAAACTTTACATTTTTTAGCATATATTGTATTATTATTAATAGAAAGAGGTGTGTAAATGTTCTGTGGTGAATGTGGTACAAAAAACGAAGCAGAAAGTGGATTTTGCCAAAATTGTGGTGCAAAATTAAATGTTGTAAAAAAAGAATCTCCTAAAAAAGGTAGACCTAAAAAAGAAGTTATAAAGGAAGAAGATGTTGCTGCTCCAGCGGCAACAAAAGAAAAAGAAAACGTTAAAAGTAGTAATCCTAAAACAAAAAAGATAGTAGTTACTTTAATTATAATTTTAGCAGTTTTAGGGGGAACTTATTACTATTTAAATGAATTTGTTTTTACTCCTAAAATAGCAGTTGAAGAATTCTTGGATGCCCTAACTTCCGGTGATACTAAAGAATTGGTTAAATACTTTGATGTAGAAGAAAGTGAATTTGTTTCTAAAGAAAAAATAGAAGATGCTTTAAAGGCAAACGATGCATATGAAGAACTAGATTATTTAGTTAAAGATGCTAAAGTAGATGGTGATGAAGCTGAAGTTGAAGTTGAACTTGAATACGATGGAGAGGAAGAAGATTTTGATTTTGAATTAGAATCTAATTCAAAACAATATTTAATATTTAACAATTGGACTTTAACTGACAAAACTATAGATGAAATTTTTGGTGATAGTTTATATGAAGTAATCAAAGATTTCGAAATATCAGTATTTACTGGATCAAAAGTTTATATTGATGGGGAAGAATTAGACGATAAATATTTAAGTGAAGATGATTCAAATGATGAAATGGAAGTTTATGTAATTCCTGAAATATTATCTGCATCATATGACATAAAAGTAATTTTAGAAAATGGTATGGAATTTAGTAATGAAGTATTTCCAACAATATATTATAGTGAATACTCACTAGACTATATATCAGTTGATGACTTATCAGAAGATGTAATAAAAGATATTGAGGAAGATGCTATAAGTGACTTCCAAAAGTTATATAATTATGCAATCGAAGGAAAAACATTTGATGAAATAAAAGATGATTATGAAGTTGATTCATTAGATATAGATGATTTAGAAGATACATACGATGACTTACTAAATGCAGTAGTATCTTACTCTTCAACATTAACTAAAATAGATTTCACTAAAGGAGACTTATCTTATTTATCTTTTGAAGATGGTATTATGAGTATTTCATTAGATATAGAATATGATTATGAACTTGATTATGAAAATTTTAGTGGTGAAGTAGAAAAAATAACAAATGATAGTGATTCATATATAAGTTTAAATGTTAAATTTATAGATGGTAAATATCGTGTAGAAAGTGCAGAATATGTAATATCATATTTTTCAGTATATTAAGAGGAGGTAAAATAATATGGCGAAATTTTGTACAAAGTGTGGAAAAAAATTAGAGGAAGGTAAAAAATGTAATTGTGAAAAAGTAAATGCAGAAAAAGCAGAAACTAATAAAGAAGTTACAAAAAATTTATCACAAATTAATGCAAAGGATACTGCTGGAACAGTTGTAGAAGTTGCAAAAGGTATATTTACAAAACCAGTTAATACAATCAAAAAATTAGCAAACCCCAAAAACTTTAATTTAGGATTAATAATTTTAGCAGCAGCAATAATTGCTCAAGCATTATTTATGTCAATGAGTTTAAGAGAAACATTTGATATAGATACTGATAGTTTAGAAGGTTCAATGACAAGTATGATTCTTATTGGATCATTAGCGGAAGCAAATGGTGTTATAGGAGATTTTTTTGAAGATATAGTAGAAATAGATGACGATGGAGATATATCATTTAATTTTGGTAAAGCATTTATATCATCTATAATAATAGCAGTAGTTATATATGGTTCATTATTATTATCAATATACTTAGTATTAAAATTTTTAATGAAAAAAAATATAGATTTCAAAAAAATAATAACAACTATATCTATTGCATCTAGTATAAACATTGTTCTTTGGTTGTCTGCATTAGTATTATTATTTATAATACCATCTATAATTACGATAGTAGTAGTTTCACTTGGATTATATTTCATATTTACTTTATACCAAGCATTAACTATAACTGAAGAGTTAGATGCAAATAAATTTCCATTAATGTACTCTATAGCTTATGCGGGGGTATTAGTAATACTTTATGTATTATTACAAATATTATAAAACGATTTAAAAATCGTTTTTTTTATGATATAATTTATCTATGCCTGTATGGCGGAATTGGTAGACGCACTGGATTCAAAATCCAGCGACCATAAATCGTGCCGGTTCGACTCCGGCTACAGGCACC